>NZ_SIJL01000004.1 GCF_004307015.1 Thermus thermamylovorans | reverse complement strand
CAAATGTGGTGGCCAATTACAGCATCTTTACACCATCCCCCGGACCGAGGTATCCTGGTCATGTGCGGGACCGGCCTCGGGCCGGTTTTCCTTATTCCCCTATTGTACCCCGGAGTGCCCTGTAATGCATCCAGACACCTTACGGTTTATCTACGGTTTATCTACGGTTTACGGTGCTTTCCTTAGCTGAATGCCAGGAAATGTACCTTCACAGAATCCTCGACCAGGACGCAACAAACTGCACATACCTGCCCTGAGATGCCCGTACTTTAGGCANACTGCACATACCTGCCCTGAGATGCCCGTACTTTAGGCACCTTGCAAGCGGGAGGTCAGGGGTTCGAATCCCCTCCGCTCCACCACGATGGGCAGGGCAAATCCCCGGGGCAGCCCCCGGGGGTTTTCGCCTTGGGGGGGCTCATCGGGGGGGCACCCGTAGGCTTTCCCCCCGGGGCGGTCGGACGGCAAAAGGCCCGGCCCTGGGGCCGGGCGTTTGGCGGAGAGGGCGGGATTCGAACCCGCGAGGCGGGTTTAAGCCCGCCTACACGATTTCCAGTCGTGTCCCTTCAGCCACTCGGGCACCTCTCCTGGCGCCGAACCTGAGTGTAGCAAGGGCCCCATTAGGCGTCAAGTAAGCTGAAGGCGTGCGGGTGGTGGTGGCCCACGAGAACCTGGACTTCGACGCCCTGGGGTCCATGGCCCTGGCGGGGAAGCTCTTTCCCGGGAGCGTCTTGGTCCTGGTGGGGGGTCTGGAGGGGCCCCTGAAGGAGATCGCCCCCCTCCTCGAGGACCGGCTGGACCTGGTGCCTGCCGCCGAGGTGTCCTTGGGCAAAGTCTCCGAGGTGGTCCTGGTGGACAACGCCCGCCCCGAGCGCATCGGCCCCTTCAAGGCCCTGGTGGGGCGGGTGCCCTTCCTGGTCTACGACCACCACCCCCGGGCCCCAGGGGATGTGCCCGCGGTGGGGGGAAGGGTGGCGGAGGTGGGGGCCACGGTGAGCCTCCTGGTGCCCCTTCTTCGCGAGCGGGGCCTCCCCCTCACCCCCTTGGAGGCCACCTTGGCCTACGCGGGGATCTGGGAGGACACGGGGGGCTTCAGCTTCCCCTCCACCACGCCATGGGACCTCGAGGCCGCCCGCTTCCTGGCGGAGAGGGGCGCGGAAGTACCCCGGGTCCGCACCTGGGTCCGCCCCCAGCTGGGCGAGGACGCCCGTTCCGTCCTCAAAGCCCTCCTCAAGACGGCCCGTGTGGTGGAAAAGGGAGGGTTCCGCCTCCTTCTGGCCCGGGCGGAAGAGGAGGGGTATGTTCCCGCCCTGGCCCCCCTGGCCCACACCCTTTTGGACCTGCACGAGGCCGACGGGGTCCTCCTGGTGCTCCGGCTGGGGAAGGACACCCTCCTCATCGCCCGCAGCCGGGGCCGTTTGGATGTGGCCCGCTGGCTGGCCCGGGTGGGGGGCGGGGGGCATCCCCGGGCGGCCTTCGCCCGGGTGCGGGGGGCAAGGGGGGCGGTGGGGCGGCTTCTGGAGAGCCTGGAAGCCTTCCTGGAGCCGGAGGCCCGCCTGGTGGAGGCCATGACCAGCCCGGTGGAAACCCTGGCCCCCACCTCGGTGCGGGAGGCCCTGCGCCTTCTGGAAGAGCGGGGCTATGGGGCCATGCCCGTGGCGGTGCCCCTGGGGGGCGGGGCGGTGCGCCTCCTGGGCCTGGCCCGCAGGCGGGACCTGAGGAAGGCGGAGCGGCTTGGCCTTTCCGACCACCCGGTGGAAGGCTTCCTGGCCCGGGCGGTGGTCCTACCCCCGGAAACCCCCCTTTCCCGGGTGGAGCCCTACCTGAAGGAGGGGGGCGGGCGGGTGTTGGTGGGGGAGCGGTTGGGGGAGGGGTGGCGGTTGCTCGGCATTTTCACCCGCACCGACCTATACCGCAAGCGGCCTCCAGGGGAGAAGCCTTTGGGGGAGAGGCTCCTGGAGGCCCTGCCCGAGGGGGCCAGGCGCGTGCTCCTGGCCCTCAAGGAGGCCTTCCCCCAAGGGATCTACCTGGTGGGGGGCTCGGTGCGGGACGCCCTTTTGGGGCGGTCAGGGCCGGACATCGACCTGGTGCTGGAGCCGGGGGTCCGGGCGGGGGAAGTGGCCCGCTTCCTGGTGGAGCGGTTCGGAGGAAGCTACGGGCTGCACTACGCCTTCGGCACCGCCCGGGTGCGCCTCTCCTTCGGCCTGGTCCTGGACCTGGCGGAAAGCCGGGAGGAGGTCTACCCCTACCCCGGGGCCCTGCCTCAGGTGCGTCCGGCCCCCATCGCCAAGGATCTAGAACGGCGGGACTATACCGTGAACGCCATGGCCCTCTCCCTGGCCTCTTTGGAGCTTCTGGACCCCTACGGAGGGCTTAAGGACCTGGAGCTCCGCCTCCTCCGCCCCCTGCACCCCCTCGCCTTCGTGGAGGATCCCAGCCGCATCGTCCGGGGGGCGCGCCTTGCCGCTAGGCTAGCCTTTCGCCTGGCCGAGGAGGCCCTTTCCGCCCTGCCCCCGGCCCTCCTCCCCGAGGTCCTGCGCACCGCCAGTCGCAGCCGTCTGCGGGACGAACTCTTTCTGACCCTGGAGGAGGAGACCTTTTACGGGGCTTTGGCCCTTTTGGAGGAGCTCGGGGCCCTGGCTCCCCTTTACGGCCTCCGCCTTCCCCCCCCCGAACCCTTCGGGAGGCTCCGCCCCCCCCGGGAGGAGGCGCGAGGGGAAAGGCTCCTCCCCGAAGCCCGCTTGCTCCTCCTGCTCTTCTTCCAGGAGGAGCCCCTGGGGCGGGCCCAGGCCCTGGGCCTGCCCAGGCGCCTTCAGGAGGGGCTCAGCGTGTTGCTGAAGGCCGCCGGGGGGGAACCCCTGGAGGCGGAGCGGGAGGCCTTGGAGAAGGAACCCCTGAGGAGCGCCTTTTTGGCCCTCTTCCCGGAGAAGGAGGCTTGGCTCAGCCAAAGGCGCCGAGTCCTCATGGGCCGGGACCTTCTCCAGCTGGGCCTCAAGCCGGGGCCCAGGGTGGGGGAGATCCTGCGCCGGGTGGCGGAGGCCCGCACCCGGGGGGAGGTGCGGACCTTTGCGGAGGAGCTCGAGCTAGCCCGTAAACTGGTGGGGGATGGGACTCTTTCCGCTCCTCAATGACCCGCCGGTCTTCCTCCTGGCCTTCCTCCTCGGAGCCTTGGGCCTCATCGCCCACAACCTCTTCCAGGCCCGCCTGGCGGACCGCTACGGGGACACCGCCCCCAGGCGCTACGGCTTCCTCACCCTGGACCCCCGGGTCCACCTGGACCCCTTCGGCCTCATCCTCCTGGTCCTCCTGGGCTTCGGCTGGCCCCGGTTCGTCCCCACCCAACTTCCGGGGAAGAAGGGGGCCTGGGTGGCCCTCATGGGGCCTCTGGGCTTTTTCGCCATGGCCTTCCTCTACGGACTTCTCTCCCGCTTCCTCCCCTACCCCTTCGGCGAGGGCCTCCTTTGGGGGCAGCGGCTCATGCTCCTGCATGCCGCCATCTACCTCTTCCCCGTGCCGCCCTTAGACGGGGCCAAGGCCCTCTACGCCGTGGGCAGCTTCGAGGCCCGCCGTTTCCTGGACCGGCTGGCCGCCTACGGCCCCTTGGGCTTCATCGTCATCTTCCTGGTCCTCTCCTTCACCGGGGTCACGGGGGCCGTGGTCCAGGGGCTGGCTGGGCTGCTCGCCGCCCTTTACCGGGCCATCGGGCTATGATCGCCCTCCTGCAGCAGGACCCCCTGGCCTTCTTCCTGGCCTTCGCCGCTTTGGTCTTCAGCCTGGTCCTCCACGAGCTGGGCCACGCCTACAGCGCCTACCTCTTCGGGGACCCCACCGCCAAGCGCCAGGGGCGGATCACCCTGAACCCCTTGAAGCACCTCGACCCCCTGGGCACGGTCCTCCTCCTCTTCGTGGGCTTCGGCTGGGCCAGGCCGGTGCCCGTCAACCCCGCGGCCTTCTCCCACTACCGGCTGGGGCTCTTCGTGGTCTCCATCGCCGGGATCGTCATCAACCTGGTCCTGGCGGTGCTCTTCGCCCTCCTGGTGCGGGGGCTCTATGCCGTAGACCCCCTGGGGGTCGCCCTCACCTTCCAGGGGGAGGGGCAGACCCCCTTGGGCCTTTTGGCCCTGGCCCTCTTCTTCGCCAGCTCCATCAACCTGGTCCTGGCGATCTTCAACCTCCTGCCCATACCCCCCTTGGACGGCTCCAAGATCCTGCAAAGCCTTCTTCCCCTTTCCTGGCAACCCCTTCTTTGGCGGCTGGAGCAGTACGCCTGGCTTTCCTTCCTCCTCATCCTCACCGTGCTCCGGGGACCCATCCAGGAGGTTTTGCGCCTCGCCCGGGAGGTCTTCTTCGGCTTCTTCTTCGGCTAGACTGGGGCCGTGCGCACCTTTAGCCTGGTCCTGGCGGTGGCGGCCCTCATCCTGCTCCTTCCCGCCCTCCTGCCCCTCCTCGGCTGGCTCAACTGGCTCGTTTTGCCCCTGGCCCTTCTGGCGGCGGGGCTGGGGGTGCTTTCTGGGGAGGAGCGGGCCTTCAGGCTAGGCCTCCTGGTCCTGGTGGTTTCCGCGCTACGCCTCTTCTTGGGCGGGGGCCTCCTCTAGCCAGCCCCGGAGAGCCCGCAGGTTCCAGGCGTCCTCCTCCGGGCTCCTCGGGGTTTCCAGGATGAAGACCTTGCCCGCAAGGCGGGGGTCCAGGAGCACGCCCTTAAGCCCTTCCCCGATCTGGCCCTGGAGGAGGTGGGCGTGGTGGTCGATGCGGCTTCCCAGGCCCCCCACGGAGTCGTTCAGGTGGACCACGGGGACCCGCTCGAGGCCCACGGCGCGGTCCAGCTCGGAGAGGACGGCTTCCGGGGCCTCCTTCACGTCGTAGCCCGCGGCGTAGGCGTGGCAGGTGTCCAGGCAGACCCCCAAGGGGGTGCCCTCTATGAGCCAGGCCAGTTCCTCAAACCGCGCCCCCACCTTCTCCCCGCCCCCGGCGGTGTTCTCCACCAGCAGCTTGGGTCTATCCCGCACCCCGGCGAGGCGGAGGGCTTTAAGGAGCCCTTCCTTCACCCGCTCCGGGCTTCCGGAGCCAGGGTGGACCACCACGTACTCCAGGCCCAGGAGGCGGGCCTTTTCCAGGTCGTCCGCCAGGCTCACCACGCTTTTTTCCCAAAGCTCCCCTTCCGCCCCCAGGTTCACCAGGTAGGAGGCGTGAATCACCCCGGGAAGCTCCCCGGCCATCTCCTTGAGGGCCCGGAAGGCTTCCACCTCCGCGGGGGAGAGGGCGCGGCTCTTCCAGCTCCTCGGGCTTTTGGCGAAGATCTGGAAGGCGGAAAGGCCCAGGGCCAGGGCCTCCTCCACCGCCCCCGCCACCCCCTTCTTGCCGGCGATGGAAAGGTGAAAGCCGTAGCGCCTCATTCCAGCACCTCCAGCCGCACCCGGGTGGCGGAAAGGGCCCCGATGGCCTTGGCGGCGGCGTAGGAGAGGTCGATGATGTACCTGCCCCCGAAGGGCCCCCGGTCGTTGATGCGCACCACCACGCTCTTGCCGTTTTTCAGGTTGGTGACCCGCACCCGCGTGCCGAAGGGCAGGGTGGGGTGGGCGGCGGTGAGGGCGTGCATGTCGTAGCGCTCCCCGCTGGCGGTGCGGCGGCCGTGGAAGCCCGGGCCGTACCAGACGGCGAGGCCCTCCTGGGCGAACCACCCCCCTGGCCTTCCCTCCTCCCTTCCCACCTTGAGCACCTGCCCCGGGCGGATGAGGTCCCCCTGGAGGCCGTTCAGCTCCCTAAGCTCCGCCACGCTGAGCCCGTGGGCCCGGGCGATGCGGAAGAGGGTGTCTCCCGGCTGGACCGTGTAGGTCTGGGCGAGGGCGGTGGCGAGGAAGAGGGCCAGGCAAAGGGCCCGCACCTACACCTCCCGCCAGCCCCGGGGGAAGCGGGAGAGGAGCTCTATGCCCGTTTCCGTGATGAGGACGAGCTCCTCGATGCGCACCCCGCCCACCCCAGGCAGGTAGACCCCGGGCTCCACGGTGACCACCATGCCCGCCTCGAGGGCCTCCTCCGTGTAAGGGGAAAGCCCCGGCCCCTCGTGCACGGCCAGCCCCACCCCGTGCCCCAGGGAGTGGACGAAGTGGCGGTCCAGGTCAAAGCGCTTAAGCTCCTCCCGGGCGAGGGCGTCCATCTCCTTGGTGCTCTTCCCTGGGCCCAGAACTTCTAGAACCCGCTCCAGGGCGGCCAGGGTGGCTTCAAAGGCCCGCCGGAGCTCCCCGTCCACCCGCCCCAGGGCCACGGTGCGGGTCATGTCCGAGTGGTACCCCGCCACCCTGGCCCCCAGGTCCAGGGTGACGAGCTCCCCCGCCCCCAGGGGCTTCTCCGAGGCCCCGGCGTGGGGCAGGGCTCCCCGCACCCCCGAGGCCACGATGGGGGGGAAGGCCACCTCGGCACTCCGTCGTTTCAGGAAGAACTCTATTTCCAAGGCGACCTCCCGTTCCAAAACCCCTGGCTTGAGCAGGGTAAGGGCGTGGGCCAGGGCTTCCTCCGCCAGGGCCTGGGCCTTGCGGATCCTTTCCACTTCTTCCGGGGTCTTTTTGAGCCGGAGCCGCTCGATAACCCCCTTGGTGGGTACCCACTCCGCGGGGGCCAGTTCCCTGAGGCGTTCCAGGGCGGCATAGGGGAGATGTTCCGCCTCAAAGCCCACTCGGCCCTTCAAGCCCTTGAAGGCCTCCTCTTTTTCCTCGCGCTTCAGCACCTTGGCGGGGATGCGGCTTTCCCGCTCCGCCTCGGGGTAGCGGGGATCCGTGAGGAGGAAGGCTCCTTCGTGGGTAACGAGGACCTGGGCGTCTTCGGGGTGGGGAAAGCCCGATAGGTAGCGCACGTTCTCGGGACGGGTCACGTAAAGGGCATCCAGCCCTAGGGGCTCGAGGAGGGTCTTCGGGTCCAGCACGGGGCCTACTATACCACCCGCTAACCCTCTTCTGGGTTCACGCCCGGACCTGCCTTCTTCCCGCAGGTAGGCCTCGAGGCCGAGGGCCCTCCCCGCGGCCTTTGTCGTGCGGCTATCCCAGCCTCGCCACGCTGAAGCGCACCCGCCCCTCCTCGTCCTCGAGGCGGGTCTCGTGGCCGGGGAAGAGGCCTTCCCCGAACTCCAGGGCCAGGACCTCCCCCGCGATCCAGGCCCCATGGCGGGCGAGGGCCTCGCGGTAGGCCCCTTCCGCCTCGTAGCCCACCCGGATGCGGTCGGAAACCTTGAGGCCCATCTCCTTGCGGGTCTGCTGCAGATGGCGGATCAGGTCCCGGGCCAGGCCCTCAAGCCTTAGCTCCTCCGTGACCCGCACCTCCAGGGCGGCCACGTACCCGTCCTTCTCCAGGGCCAGGTAGCCCTCGGGGGCCTGGGCCTCGAGGAGCACCTCCTCCGGGGCGAGGACCAGGGTTTCCCCTTCCACCTCTAGAGCCACGGGCTCCCCCTTCAGGGCCGACCTGGCCACCCTCGAGGCCTCCCTTTCCAGGGCCTCGCGGAGGGCGGGCACCCGCTTGCCGTACTTCTTCCCTAGGAGCTTCAGGTTGGGGAGCACCCGGTAGGAGAGGATCTCTTCCCCGGGCTCCAAAACCCGCACCTCCTTCACATTTAGCTCCTCGGCGATCTCGGGGGCGAAGTGCCTCAGCCCCTCCCGCTCCAGGGCGCTGGGTGCGGTGAGGAGGAGAAGGGGAAGAGGGGTGCGGGTCTTAACCCCGCTTTTGGCCCGCGCGGAGCGGGCCAGGTCCACCACCTTGAGCACGGCGCGCATCTTGGCCACCAGCTCCTCGTCCACCAGGTGGGGATCCACCTCCGGCCAGTCGGCGAGGTGCACGGAGAGGGGGGCTTCCGGGAAGACCGAGCGCACCAGGTTCTGCCAGAGCACCTCCGCCAGGAAGGGGGTGAAGGGGGCGGAGAGCTTGGCGATGAGGACCAGGGCCTCGTACAGGGTGGCATAAGCCGCCTCCCGGTCCAAGGGGTCCTCGTTCTTCCAGTAGCGCCGCCTTCCCCGGCGCACGTACCACTGGGAGAGGTCCTCCACCACAAAGTCCCGCAGGGCCCGGCTGCTTTGCGTGGGGTCGTAGGCCTCGAGGGCCTCCGTCACCCTCCCGATCAGGTCCTGCATCCGGGCCAAAAGCCAGCGGTCCAGCTCGGAGCGCTTCTCCGGAGGGGGCGGGTTCCTAAGGTCCGGCCGGTCCAGGTTGGCGTAGGTGACGAAGAAGCTGTACACGTTCCAGAGGGTGAGGAAGTGGTCCCGCACCGCTTCCCGCACCAGACTGGGTCCGAAGCGGCGGTCGGCCTCCGGGGGGGCAGAGATGTAGATGTACCACCTTAGAGCATCCGCCCCAAACTCCCGGAGGATGTCCCAGGGGTCCACCACGTTTCCCTTGGACTTGCTCATCTTCTGGCCCTTTTCGTCCAGGATGAGGCCGTGACAGATGACGTTTTTGAAGGCGATGGAGCCGAAGAGCATCACCCCAAGCTGGTGCAGGGAGTTGAACCAGCCCCGGGTCTGGTCAATGCCTTCCGCAATGAAGTCCGCGGGGAAGGCTTCCTTGAACTCCTCCTCGTTTTCAAAAGGGTAATGCAAGGAAGCAAAGGGCATGGCCCCGGAGTCGTACCAGACGTCGATCACGTAGGGCACCCGCCGCATGGTGCCCCCGCAGGTGCACCGGAGTTCCACCCCGTCCACGTAGGGACGATGGGGATCAAAGGGCTCAGGAAGGGGTTGAATGGCTCTTGCCTTCAACTCCTGGAAGCTGCCGATGGCCTCTTCCTCCCCGCAAGAGCCGCAGACCCAGATGGGAAGGGGCGTGCCCCAGTAACGGTTGCGGCTTAGAGCCCAGTCCACCAGGTTCCTTAGCCACTCCCCGTAGCGGCCCTCCTGGATGTGGGGCGGCACCCAGTGGATCTCCTGGTTTTTGCGGATGAGCTCCTCTTTGAAGAGGGTATTACGGATGAACCAGGTTTCCGTGGCGTAGTACATGAGGGGGGTGGAGCAGCGCCAGCAGTGGGGGTAGCTGTGGAGGTAGCTTTCCTCCTTGAAAAGAAGCCCCCGGGAGCGGAGGTCTTTCAGGATAGCCCGGTTGGCCTCGCGGAAGGGGAGGCCCTCAAAAGGCGCCACCAGGAGCCTCCCCTCCTCGTCCACCGTCTTGAGGAGGGGGAGGCCGTAACGCCTTCCCGTTTCCAGGTCCTCCGCCCCGAAGGCGGGGGCCTGGTGGACGATGCCCGTGCCGTCCTCCCGGCTCACGTACTCCGCCAGGACCACGAAGTAGCCCCGTTCCACCCCTTGGGGATAGGGCGGCTCGTAGGGGAGGCCCTCCAGCTCTTTCCCTGAAAAGGTCTTGAGGATGGGGGTTTCCTCGCCCAGGAGCTTTTTCCCCAGGTTTTCCTCCAAGATGAGCGCTTCCCCTTCCACCTGGAAGGCGGCGTAGGTGAACTCCGGGTGCACCGCCGCGGCCACGTTCCCGGGTAGGGTCCAGGGGGTGGTGGTCCAGATGAGGAGGCTGGCCCTGGAAAGGCCCAGCCTTCCCGGTTCCTTAAGGGGAAGGCGCACGTAGACCGAGGGGTCGGTGATCTCCTTGTAGCCCAGGGAGAGCTCGTGGGAGGAAAGGGGCGTGCCGCACCGGGGGCAGTAGGGCACCACCTTGTGGTCCCGGTAGAGGAGGCCCCGGTCGAAGAGGTTCTTCAGGCTCCACCAGATGCTTTCCACATAGCTGGGGTCCAGGGTGGCGTAGGCGTCCTTGAGGTCCACCCAGTACCCCAGGCGTTCGGTGAAGGCCTCCCACTCCCGTTCATAGGTGAAGACCGACTCCCGGCAGGCTTGGTTGAAGCGCTCGATGCCGTAGGCCTCGATCTCCCGTTTGCTCTTTAGCCCGAGCTTCTTCTCCACCTCCAGCTCCACCGGCAGGCCGTGGGTGTCCCAGCCGGCGCGGCGGGGCACGTAGTAGCCCCGCATGGCCTTGTAGCGGGGGAAGAGGTCCTTGTAGCTCCGGGCCTGGGCGTGGCCCACGTGGGGGAGGCCGTTGGCGGTGGGGGGGCCTTCGTAGACGGTGTAGCGGGGCCTCCCTTTGCGGTTTTCCACGCTTTTTTCAAAGATCCTTTCCCGCTTCCAAAACGCCAGCACCTCCTCTTCCAGCCTGGGAAAGTGGGGTTCACCGACCTCCTTGAACATACGCTCCTCCCTAAAGAAACGCCCGCGCCCTTGGGGCGCGGACGAAAGCGCCAACGGCTTCCGCGGTACCACCGCGCTTCCTGGAAGAGGCTTCCAGGCCCTCGTTTGCGCTATGACGGGCGCACCCGGCGGGCATTACTCAGGGACCGGCCCTTTTCCTCCCGCGGCTCCGGGGTGATCTTCCCGCCTTTCCTCACCGCCGGGCTTCCACCCTCCCCGGCTCGCTTGGGGCTATTGGAAAGGGGTACTCTCCCCATCCACGCCTTTACAGCTCATGCCCCCTGGGGTAAAATCCCCCGTTGGCGGCTAAGCCCATGCTAGCAGCCCCCACCCAGCTTGACAACGCCCCGATGGGGTCTGCTAGACTCAGGCTAAGCCGGTTCTCATCCCGCAAAAGGAGCGCGCATGGAGCTGTACCTGGACACCGCCAACCTGGAGGAGATACGGGAGATCGCCGCCTGGGGGGTGCTCTCGGGGGTCACCACCAACCCCACCCTGGTGGCCAAGGAGTTCGCCGCCCGGGGGGGGCAGCTAAGCCGGGAGGGTCTCGAGGCCCACCTGCGGGCCATCTGCGAGGCGGTGGAGGGACCCGTCTCCGCCGAGGTCACGGCCCTAGACGCCGAGGGGATGGTGGCGGAGGGGAGGCGGCTCGCCGCCATCCACCCCCAGATCGTGGTCAAGCTTCCCACCACCGAGGAGGGCCTCAAGGCCTGCAAGCGCCTCACCGCTGAAGGCGTGAGGGTCAACATGACCCTCGTCTTCTCCGCCAACCAGGCCCTCCTGGCGGCCCGGGCCGGGGCGGCCTACCTTTCCCCCTTCCTGGGCCGGGTGGACGACATCTCCTGGGACGGGGGGGAGGTTCTGCGGGAGATCGTGGAGATGATCCAGGTACAGGACCTCTCCGCCAAGGTCATCGCCGCCTCCATCCGCCACCCCCGCCACGTCACCGAGGCGGCCCTTCTGGGGGCGGATATCGCCACCCTGCCCCACGCGGTCTTCAAGCAGCTGCTCAAGCATCCCCTGACGGACATCGGCCTCGCGCGCTTTCTGGCGGATTGGGAGAGGGTCAGGCCATGAGGAGAAGAGCAGAAACCCCGGAGGCCCCTCTTTCCTACCAGGAGCTCTCGGCCAAGATCCTGCCTGAGCTCCACCTCCTGGCCCAGGAGGCGGGGATCGAGAACTACAAGCGCATGAAGAAGGACCAGCTCATCATGGCCCTCCTGGAGCGGCAGACCCAGGGGGAGGGCCTGCAGCTGGTCAAGGGCTACCTGGAGATCAGCCCGGACGGCTACGGCTTCCTCACGGAAAACCTCTACAACCTGGAGAGCCGGGTGGCCATCGTATCCGCCGGCGTCATCCGCCAGTACGCCCTGAGGAGCGGGGACTACCTGGTGGGCCGGGTGCGGCCTCCCCGGGAGAACGAGCGCTACGGCACCCTCCTCAAGGTGGAGGCGGTGAACGATCTGGATCCCGAGGCCGCCAAGAACCGCCCCCGCTTCGACGAGCTCATCCCCCAGTTCCCCGACCGGCAGATCAAGCTGGAGACCACCCCCGACGAGCTCTCCACCCGGGTCATCGACCTCCTGGCCCCCATCGGCCGGGGGCAGCGGGGGCTCATCGTGGCCCCGCCCAAGGCGGGGAAGACCACCCTCCTCAAGAAGATCGCCAACGCCGTCCTCAAGAACGAGCCCGACATCAAGGTCATCGTCCTCCTCATCGACGAGCGCCCCGAGGAGGTCACGGACTTCCGGGAAAGCGTGGGGGGGGCCGAGGTCATCGCCAGCACCTTCGACGAGCCTCCCCAGAACCACATCCGCGTGGCGGAGTTCGTCCATGAACGGGCCAAGCGCATCGTGGAGGAAGGGGGGCACGTGATGATCCTCCTGGACTCCATCACCCGCCTGGCCCGGGCCAACAACCTGGTGACCCCGCCCACGGGGCGCACCCTCTCGGGCGGCCTGGACTCCGCGGCCCTCTACTTCCCCAAGCGCTTCCTGGGGGCGGCCAGGAACATCAGGGGTGGGGGCAGCCTCACCATCCTGGCCACCGCCTTGGTGGAGACGGGAAGCCGCATGGACGACGTGATCTTCGAGGAGTTCAAGGGCACGGGCAACATGGAGCTCCACCTCTCCCGCCGCCTGGAGGAAAGGCGCATCTTCCCCGCCATCGACATCCTCAAGTCGGGTACCCGGCGGGAAGAGCTCCTCCTGGGGGAGGAGGTGGTGCACAAGATGTGGCTCCTCCGCAAGGTGCTCGCGGATATGGATCCGGCGGAGGCCATGGAGATGCTCCTGGCCCGCCTGGGGCGCACCAAGAGCAACCGGGAGTTCCTGGCCTCCCTGGCGGCCCGCTAGGGAGCGCGGGGGAGGGCGGCACCCTGGGGTGCTGCCCAGGGCCTTTGCCCCTTGCCCCCTTGGGGCCTAGGGCTGGTATAATCCCCCGAGAGGTTTTGGCGGTACCCTTTTGGAGGTGAGCGTTGCGGGGAATTTTGGGGATCGTATGCTGCCTGCCGTTTTCCGCCCTCGCCTGGGCCCAGCTTCCCCTCCTCAGCCTCCTGCCCCTTCCCGAGGCCACGGTGGAGGTGGGCCAAGCCCCCAGGAAGGGCTGGGTGCTCTACCGGGTGCGCCCGGGGGACACCCTGGCCGGGATCGCCGCCCGCTACGGGGTGGAGGCGCAGCACATCATGTGGTCCAGCGGCCTGAAGGACCACCGCCTGCAGGTGGGCCAGCCCCTCCGCATCCCCCTGGTGGACCAAGGGGAGCGCCCCCCCCGGGTCCCCCCAGGGGTGGAGGCCTACCGGGTGCAGCCGGGGGACACCCTGGCCGGGGTGGCGGCCCGCTTCGGCCTCACCCCTTTGGAGCTGGTCTCCGCCAACCCCACCCTGGAAAGCCTTGACCGGCTGGTGGCGGGGAGCGTCCTCTACATCCCCCGGGAGGTGCGGGGGCTTCTGGTGGCCCTGCCCGAGGGGGAAACCCTCCTGGACCTTGCCCAGCGCTTCGGCCTCCCCCCTGTCCAGGTGGCCCGGGCCAACGGCATCGACAACCCGGCCGAGCTCCGGCCGGGGGATCTGGTCCTCCTCCCCGGCATCCAGGCCCGGACCACCTACGAGCGGCTTTTGGCCAAGCAGGAGGAGGAGCGCCGGGCCCGCCTGGAAGCCGAGCGCCGCCGCCAGGAGGAGCTCAGGCGGCTGGCGGAAGAGCGGCGGCGGCAGCAGGCCCTGGCCCAGCAGCGGGCCCGGCAGGCCCAGGCCCGTCCCGTGAGCTACCAGGAGGGGGGGATGCGCTGGCCCCTGGCGGGGGGCTTCCGCATCACCACCTATTACGGCCAGCGGGGGGTTTTCCAGCGCTATCACACGGGGATCGACCTGGCCGCCCCGCAGGGCACCCCCATTCTGGCGGCCAAGGCGGGGCAGGTGCGGGTGGCGGGCTGGAGCGCCGTGGGCTACGGGTTCCACGTGGTCCTGGACCATGGGGGGGGAAAGGAAACCCTCTATGCCCACATGTCCCGCATCGCCGTGCGCCCCGGGCAGTGGGTGGAGGCAGGCCAGGTGATTGGCCACGTGGGCTCCACCGGGTGGTCCACCGGCCCCCACCTCCACTTCGAGGTGCGGGTGAACGGGGTGCCCCGGAACCCCTTGAGCTACCTGCCCTGAGCCCCATCCCCTTTGTTGGCCCCGCCCCTTGACCGGGGGGGCGCTAAGCTGGAGGATGGAGGGCGGGATGGAGAAGGGCACCTTCCAGATCAAGACGGGCTTTGCCGAGATGTTCAAGGGCGGGGTGATCATGGATGTGACCACCCCGGAGCAGGCGGCCATCGCCGAAGAGGCGGGGGCGGTGGCGGTGATGGCCCTGGAGAGGGTGCCCGCCGATATCCGCGCCCAGGGCGGGGTGGCCCGCATGTCCGACCCCAAGGTCATCAAGGAGATCATGGCCGCGGTGTCCATCCCGGTGATGGCCAAGGTCCGGATCGGCCACTTCGCGGAGGCCATGATCCTCGAGGCCCTTGGGGTGGACTTCATCGACGAGTCCGAGGTGCTCACCCCCGCCGACGAGGAGCACCACATCGACAAGTGGAAGTTCCGGGTGCCCTTCGTCTGCGGGGCCCGGGACCTGGGGGAGGCCCTGAGGCGCATCGCCGAGGGGGCGGCCATGATCCGCACCAAGGGGGAGGCGGGTACGGGCAACGTGGTGGAGGCGGTGCGCCACGCCCGCGCCGTGTGGAAGGGGATCCGCCAGGTGCAGTCCCTCAGGGAGGATGAGCTCATGGCCTACGCCAAGGAGATCGGGGCGCCTTTGGAACTCGTGCGCTGGGTTCACCAGCATGGGCGGCTGCCGGTGGTCAACTTCGCCGCCGGGGGCATCGCCACCCCCGCGGACGCCGCCCTCATGATGCACCTGGGCATGGACGGGGTCTTCGTGGGAAGCGGCATCTTCAAGTCCGGGGATCCCAAGCGGCGGGCCCGGGCCATCGTCCGGGCGGTGACCCACTACAACGACCCCGAGGTGCTGGCCGAGGTCAGCGAGGACCTGGGCGAGCCCATGGTGGGGATCAACCTGGAAGAGCTTCGGGAAGAGGAGCGGCTGGCCAAGCGGGGCTGGTAGGGCCCAGGGCGGGCCCAGGCCCGCCTGGGGGTCCCGAGAGGATGCAGGTGAGCCGGGCGGTTTGCGGAGTCTACGAGATCCACCCCGAGCGGGTGGAAAGGGCCCGCGCCGCCCTGCCCGGGGAAGCGGTGCTCCAGGAGGCTTCCCTCCTCCTCAAGGCCCTGGCCGACCCCACCCGGATGCGCCTCCTTCTGGCCCTGAGGGCGGCGGGGGAGCTTTGCGTGTGCGACCTGGCCCTCCTGGTGGGGGTTTCCGTTTCCGCGGTGAGCCACCAGCTCAGGCTCCTGCGCCAGGCGAGGCTGGTGGCCTTCCGGAGGGAGGGAAAGCAGGTCTATTACCGTCTGGCGGACGCCCACGTGGCCCAGCTCCTGGAGGGGGCCCTGGAGCACGCGGAAGAAAAGAAAACTTGACTAAGTGTTCAAATGATGCTACCCTGGGGGCGTGGAGGCCCCCAGGGTACGCGTGTTTCGGGTGGAGGGCATGGACTGCGCCGACTGCGCCCGCAAGGTGGAGGGGACCTTGCGGTCCGTACCGGGGGTAGCTAGGGCCGAGGTGAGCTTCCAAAGCGGCAAGGCCTACCTGCACCTGGAGGTGCCGGGGGCGGAGCGGGAGGCGGAGCGGGCCCTCGCCTCCCTGGGCTACCGCCTTAGGCCCGCCGGGGAGGAGGCCCGGGGGCTTCCCGGCCCCTGGCCCTGGGCCCTCCTCACAGGGGGGCTTTTGCTCCTGGCCTTCTTGGCCTCCTTCCTCCTTCCGACCTGGGCAGGGTGGGGCTACGCCCTGGCCGCCCTGGTGGGGGTCTATCCCCTGGCCCGCAGGGCCGCGGCCGGTTTTCGGCAGAACCCCTTCAGCATGCAGGCCCTGGTGACGGCGGCCACCCTGGGGGCCCTGGCCATCGGGGCCCAGGCGGAGGCCGCGGTGGTGGTCTTCCTCTTCCTGGTGGGGGAGGTGTTGGAGGCCTACGCGGTGGCCCAGGCCCGGCGGGGTCTCAGGGTCCTAGGGGAGCTCCTCCCCCGGCGGGCCTACCGGCTGGGAGACGGGGGGGTAGAGGAGGTGCCCCTGGAGGCCCTCCGGGCGGGGGACCGGGTCCGGGTCCCCCCGGGGGAGCGGGTGCCCGCGGACGGGGTGGTCCTCGAGGGGGAGGCCCTGGTGGAGGAAGCTGCCTTCACCGGGGAGCCCTTGCCCGGGACGAGGGGCATGGGGGATAGGGTCTACGGGGGGAGCCTGGTGGCCGAGGGGAGCCTGGTCCTCCGGGTGGAGCGCCCCCCCAAGGAGGGCTTCTTGGCGGAGATGGAGCGTCTGGCGGAGGAGGCTCTCCTGCGCAAGAGCCGGGCCGAGCGGGTGATGGACGCCTTCAGCCGCCGCTACACCCCGGCGGTCCTGGCCCTGGCGGCCTTCGTGGCCCTCGCCCTGCCCCTTTTCCGGGGGGACTTCCTGGAGCACCTCTACAAGGCCCTGGCCCTCCTCCTCATCGCCTGCCCCTGCGCCCTGGTGGTCTCCGTGCCCGCGGCCATCGCCGCCGGGGTGGCCCGGGGGGCGCGGGCGGGGGTGCTCTTCAAGGGCGGGGCCGCCCTGGAGCGCCTGGCCGGGGTGCGGCACCTGGCCCTGGACAAGACCGGCACCCTCACCCTGGGCCGTCCCCGCCTGGCGCGGGTGATGCCCTGGCGGGTGGGCGGCGGGGAGGCCCTGGCCCTGGCCAAGGCGGTGGCCCAGGGCTCCGCCCACCCCCTGGCCCGGGCCCTTAGGGAGGCGGAGGGCCCCGGGGGCCTCGAGGCGGAGGGGCACCGGAGCGAGCCCGGCCTGGGGAGCTTCGCCCGGGTGGCGGGGGAGGAGGTGGGGCTCGTGCGCCCCGAGGCGGTGGCCCTTCCCGAACCCCTCCGCACCCAGGCCCGGGCCCTGGAGGAGGAGGGGATGACCCTCACCCTCCTGGTGCGCTCGGGGGAACCCTTGGCCCTCTTCGCCTTCCAGGACGCGCCCAGGCCGGAGGCCAGGGAGGCCTTGGCGGCCCTCCGCGCCCTGGGGCTCAAGCCCCTCCTCCTCACCGGGGACCGGACCGGGGCCGCCCTGCCCCTGGCCCAGGCCCTGGGGCTTTCCCAGGAGGAGGTGCGGGCCGGGCTTTCCCCACTGGACAAGCTCCAGCTGGTGGAGGCGCTGGCCCAGCGTGGGGGTGTGGCCATGGTGGGGGACGGGGCCAACGACGCCCCCGCCCTGGCCCGGGCCACGGTGGGCCTGGCGGTGGCCGAGGGCACGGGGGTGGCCCTGAGGGCAGCGGACGTGGGCCTCCTCTCCCTGGCCGCCTTGCCCCGGGCCTTGCGCCTGAGCCGCCTGGCCTTGGCCGCGGTGCGCTGGAACATCGCCTTGGCCGTGGGCCTCAAAGGGCTTTTCCTCCTCACCACCCTCCTGGGGCTTTCCGGGCTTTGGGCCGCGGTCCTGGCCGACAACGGGGCCCTGGTCCTGGTGACCCTGAACAGCCTGCGCCTCCTCTGGGCTAGGGTCTGATACCCTGTTCCCTGAACCCTTCCGGGCCTCGCCCTTGACAGGCCCCCCGGCCCATCCCAGGATGAGGGGGTGGTCGGCGTGCTGGCCCTGCAAGGGGATTTTCGCGAGCACAAGGAGGCCCTGAGGCGCCTGGGGGTGGAGGCCAGGGAGGTGCGGAAGAAGGAGCACCTTCAGGGCCTACAGGCCCTCGTTGTGCCCGGGGGGGAGTCCACCACCATCGGCAAGCTGGCGCGGGAGTACGGCATCGAGGAGGAGGTGCGGAAGCGGGTGGCGGAGGGCTCCCTGGCCCTCTTCGGCACCTGCGCCGGGGCCATATGGCTTGCCCGGGAGATCCTGGGCTACCCGGAGCAGCCCCGCCTGGGGGTGCTGGACGCGGCCGTGGAGCGCAACGCCTTCGGCCGCCAGGTGGAGAGCTTCGAGGAGGACCTCGAGGTCCGGGGCCTCGGGCCCTTCCACGGGGTCTTCATCCGCGCCCCCGCCTTCCGCCGCCTGGGGCCGGGGGTGGAGGTCCTGGCGGAGCTGGGGGACCTGCCCGTCCTGGTGCGCCAGGGGAAGGTGCTGGCCAGCGCCTTCCACCCCGAGCTCACCCCCGACACCCGCCTCCACCGCTTCTTCCTGGACCTGGCGGGGCTTTAGCCCCCGTAGGCCAGGCGGCGCCAGAGCCACTCCAGGGGCCCTTGGGGGAAGCGGAGGAGCCAGAGGTGGGCCAGGGCCACCTGCAAGCCCCAAAGCCCCAGGGCCAAAAGGGGCAGCAAGCAGGGCGTAGCCCACCTCCCCGTGGAGCCCGAGGCCGAAGCCGTAGAAGAGGCCCGTGCCCAGGACCGACTGGAGGAGGTAAAGGCTGAGGCTCATCCGCCCCGCCCGGGCCACGGGGCGGAGGGCCTGCCGCAAGGGGGGAAGGCGGAGCCAGAGGAGGGCCAGGAGGGCGGCGTACCCCAGGCTGAGGAAGGGCCCGGCCGCGAGGAGGAGCCCCTGCCCGAAGTAGGCCTCCCCCAGCCTCCCCGCCGCCAGGGCCTCCGCCGTCCGCCAGGCCAGGAGGCCGTGGGCGAGGAGGGCCGAGGGGAGGAGGAAAAGGGCTAGGGGACGCAAAACCCCCTGCAGGCGGGGCAGGGCCCCGGGGAGCCCGGCCCCTACCGCCGCCATCCCCAGGAGGAGGCCCAGGACCATGGGGAAGGCCAGGAGGTTTCCCAAAAGGGCCAGGGTCCACTCCTCCAGGCGCAGGGGCCAGGGGACAGGCCCCGCGGCGTGGGCCTCCCGGAACCCCTGGGCCAGGGCCCGCACCTCCCGCGCCCCCTCCTCCCCCACGGGCAGAGCCACCAGGAGGCCCGCCAGGAGGAGGGCGCCTGCCCCCCACGCCGCCAGGACCCCGGGGGGGCGCCCCAGGAGGAGGAGGCCCATCCCCCCGGCCAGGGCGTAGGGCAGGAGGACATCCCCTGGCCAGAGGAGAAGGCCGTGGAGGAGGCCCATGAGCCCCAGGAGGAAGAGCCGCCTGCGGAGGGCGGGTCTGGGGGAAAGGCCGCAGGCGGTCAGCCTGCGGGCCATGAGGGCGAGCCCCATCCCGAAGAGGAAGGCGAAGAGGGGGTAGAACTTGCCCGTGGCCAGGGCCAGGGTGAGGGCGTAGCCCGCCCGCTCCCGGGGATCGGCCAGGGCCGCGGGGTCCGGGGTGGGGTCCAGGACGTTTAGGGCCCGGAAGAAGAGCAGGTTGGCCCAGAGGATCCCCAAGAGGGCGAAGCCCCGGAGGGTGTCCAGGAAGGGGTCGCGCTCGGCCGGGGGCATGGCCTAGGGGCGCATCCTGGTGTACATCCGCGGGAAGGGGATGGCCTCCCGCACGTGGGCGAGGCCACCGATCCAGGCCACGGTGCGCTCCAGGCCCAGGCCGAAGCCCGCGTGGGGCACGCTGCCATAGCGGCGGAGGTCCAGGTACCACTCGTAGACCTCCTCCGGCAGGCCGAACTCCCGGATTTTCCCTCGCAGGAGCTCCAGGTCGTGGATTCTTTGGCTGCCCCCGATGATCTCCCCGTACCCCTCCGGGGCCAGGAGGTCGTCGTTTAGGACCAGTTCGGGGTCTTCTGGGTCGGGCTCCATGTAGAAGGCCTTGATCCGGGCGGGGTAGCGCTCGATGAAGACGGGGCGGTCGAACCGCCGGCTGAGGGCGGCCTCCTGGGGGGCGCCGAAGTCCTCCCCGTAGGGGAGGGGGGGCACCTCAGGGTCCTCCTGGCTCAGGCGGTTCACCAGGGCCACGGCCTCCTTGTAGGTGAGCCGGGGGTAGCGCCCCTCCGCGGCGGGCTCGAGGGCCCTGGGGTCCCGCCCCAGGAGCTCCAGCTCCTTAGCCCGCCGCTCCAGGACCCGGCCCACCAGGTAGCTCACCAGGGCCTCCTGGAGGGCCATGTTCTCCTCGTGGGTCATGAAGGCCACCTCGGGTTCCACCATCCAGAACTCCAGGAGGTGGCGCCTCGTCTTGCTCCTTTCCGCGCGGAAGGTGGGGCCGAAGGTGTAGACCTTGCCGTAGGCCAAAGCCCCCGCCTCCGCGTAGAGCTGGCCCGACTGGGAGAGGTAGGCCTTTTCCCCGTCGAAGAGGTCGACCTCAAAGAGGTCGGTGGTGCCCTCCACCGCGCTCGGGGTGAGGATGGGGGCGTCGAAGCGGAGGAAGCCCCGGGCAGCGAAGAAGTCGTGGATGGCCCGCTCGATCTCGTCCCGGATGCGCATCACCGCGAAGGGGCGGCGGTGGCGCAGCCACAGGTGGCGGTGGTCCATGAGGAAGTCGATGCCGTGCTCCTTGGGGCCGATGGGGTACTCCCCCTGGGGCAGGCTCACCACCTCCAGGTGCCGCACCGCAAGCTCAAACCCCCCGGGGGCCCGCTCGTCCCGGCGCACCACCCCCCACACCCGCAAGGCGGTCTCCTGGGGCAGGTGGTCCGCCCGGGCGAACACCTCCTCTGGCACCTCCCCCTTGAACACCGTGGCCTGCAGGAAGCCGGTGCCGTCCCGGAGGATGAGGAAGTGGATTTTGCCCTTGGAGCGCCTCCCATAAAGCCAGCCCCGGAGCTCCACCTCCTGGCCCTGGTGCTCGGCGACCTCATCGATAAAGACCCGCATACCCTTCTATCCTAAAGGGGGCCTGAAGCATTAACCCCTTGTTTACCGCGGTTGCCTACCCTGGCCCTGGGAGGTGATTGGGTATGGTCAAGCGGATCGGCGCGTGGATTTTAGGGGTTGTTCTCGGCGTTGGGGCCCTGGCTCAGGGTGGGGACCAGGCCTGGGTGCAGGTGTACGCCGAGGGCCAGCTGGTGGCCCAAGGGGGTTTGCACCAGATCCTTCCCCCTCGGCCGCTGGGCCAGGCGGAGGCCAGGCTTTGGCTGGAGGGGGAGGTCTACACCTTCGCCCTGGCCCAGGCGGGGAAGACCTTGGGGGAAACCCGGGTCTGGCTCAACGGCAGGACCGAGGCCTTGGCCAAGGTGGCGGCGGAAATCTGGGCCGCCCTACGGGGAGAGAAGGACCTGGCGGTCTTCTGGGCGGGCCAGCGGGTGGTGGGCTTGGTGGAGGTTAACCCCCAGGCCCGGGTCCACGCTACCGGGGCCACCCACGTCACTTTGATCCTAGGAGGCCAGGAGCGCACCCTGGAGGTCCACCACGCCGGAGCGGTCTTGGTGGAGGTGGCCGTAAAGGTGGACGGCCGGGTGCGGAGCCTGGTGGAGGTGGCCCTGGCCGCCTCGAGCTCCCAGGCTGGGGCCGGTGACCAGACGGGGGGCGCCGGAGAGGTTCGCGGCAGGGGTGGCGTGAGCATCGGGATCGGCCTCGGCCTCGGAAGGTAGGCGCTTCCTCCTTCGGCCCGGCTCCTTGGACCCTTGGGGGAGCCGGGCCTTGGGATGGGAGAATGGAAAGGCCATGCGCATCTTGGTGGTGGAGGACGAGCCCGACATCGCCGAGCCCCTGCTGCTTCTTTTGCGGCGAGAGGGGTACGAGGCTGTCTGGGCCGGTAGCCTGGAGTCGGCCTGGGAGGTTTTTCTGGAGGGCGAGCCGCTTCTGGTGGTCCTGGATGTCATGCTCCCCGAGGGGGAGGAGGCGGGCTTTGCCTTTGCCCGCCAGCTGCGCGAGGGCGGCTACGAAGGGGCCATCCTCTTCCTCACCGCCCGGGATGCCTTGGACGACCGGGTGGCCGGGCTGAACCTGGGGGGGGACGACTACCTGGTGAAGCCCTTCGCCTTGGAGGAGTTTTTGGCCCGGGTGAGGGCCCTTCTCCGCCGGGGGGCCCATTACAAGGGCACGCGCTTCCTCAAGGGGGAACTGGAGGTGGACCTGGTGGGACGCAGGGCCTACTGGAAGGGGGAAGCGGTTGCCCTTTCCCCCAGGGAGTTCGCCCTGTTGGAGCTTCTGTGCCGCTACCCCGAGCGCCTTTTCCCTCCGGAGGAGTTGGCGGACCGCCTGTTTCCTGGCCGCGAGTCCGGGGTGAGGATGGCCCGGGTGTACATCCACCGCCTGCGGCGGAAGCTGGCTCCGGAGGTGGTGCGGACGGGGGCTGGGGGGTATGGCCTTGGGCTTTCGCAGTAGGCTGCTCCTGGGGGTGGGGCTGGTGGTGGCCCTTTCCGCCTTGGCCCAGCTGGGTCTGGGGTACCTGGCCTTGCTGAGGGCCTCGGAGACCGTGGCCCGGAGGGAGCTCCTCCTCTTCGCCCAGACCCTTTACCAAGCCTTGGAGTTCAACGGTCCCCTGCCTACCCTTCATCCCGAGCGGTCCGCCCCCCTTTTGGCCTTCGTAGGGGGAAGGGCCCGGCTTTCCCGGGAAGGGAGGGCTTACCTCCACTACGGAGGGCCTTTCCCCGAGGGCGGGGGTTGGATCCGGGCGGCCTGGGCCTTGCCCCAAGGGTATGCCCTCGAGGTGGCTCTGCCTGCCCCAAGCCTGGGGTATGCCCTCACCGCCAGCTTCCTGGCCCTGCCCCTGGCCCTGGGCCTGGCCCTGGGGATAACTTTTCTCCTCCTGCAAGGCCTCCTCCGCCCCCTCAGGGACCTGGCCCGGGCGGCAGAAGCCCTTTCTCAGGAACGCTTTCCCGAGCCCGTTCCCATCCCCTTGGGCAGGGATGAGCTTTCCAGCTTGGCCGTGAGCTTTAACCGCATGGTGCGGGCGGTGCAGGGTTTCCTGGAGCGGGAGCGGGCCTTCACCCGTCATGCCGCCCACGAGCTCAGGACCCCGGTGGCCGCCTTGCGCAGCCAGGTGGAGGCCCTGGAGCAGGGCCTCTTGCCGCCGAAGCAGGTTCTACCACGCCTAAAGGCCCAGATCGGGCGCTTGGAAGCCTTGCTGGAGGGGCTCTTGGCCTTAGCCCGGGGGGAGTTGGTGCGGGAGCGGGTGGATCTTAAGGCCCACCTCCTGGAGCTGGCCCGCCAGTGGCCGGGGGTCCTCTTGCGGCTGGAGGGTGAGGGGAAGGTGTGGGGAGCTGCCGAGCTCCTGCGCCGGGTCCTGTTTAACCTGTTGGAGAACGCCTTCCGCCACGGGCGCCCTCCGGTGGAGGTGCGCCTCTGGGAAGAGGGGCCCTGGGTGGCCCTCTCGGTGCGGGACCACGGGGCTGGGGTGCCCGAGGACCTGGAGGCGGAGCTGGGTACGCCCTTCCGTAAGGGGGCTTCCTCTTCAGGCTCGGGCCTGGGGCTGGCCCTGGTGCGGCGTTCGGTGGAGCGGATGGGGGGGACGGTAGAGTGGGGCAACGCCCAGCCCGGCTGGCGGGTAGTGTTGCGGTTGCCCAAGGAGGTTCCGTGAGGTTTTGGGCCCTTCTGCCCTTCCTCCTGTCGGCGGCCTGGGCTTTGGACCTGCCCCCCCTGCCCCTCCCCCCTTTGCCCCTTCCCAAGCCTCCTCCGGCCGAGGGCCAGCCCCCGCCTCCGCCCGAAGAGGCTCGAGATCTGGAGCGCTTCTACGGGGCCGTGACGCTGAACGACGGCCGCACCCTGCTCGTTGGGGGTGTGCCCTTGTTGGGCGCCTCCCCCTGGACTGGGGTTCTGGCTCCGGGAATGGTGGTGGAAGCCGAGGGGAACTGGGCGGCGGGAGGGTTCAGGGCAGAGCGGCTCCAGGTGCTTTCCCCAAACCGTTTTGCCTACTACCGGGGTCCGGGGGCAGCGGTGGGGCAGGGAGGGTATGCCGGGGTGGAGCTCTGGACGGTGGAGGGAGGGGGGAGGGTGCAGACCTTCGCCCTGAGGGCCGCTCCTGGGGGCGCTGAGGTGCGGCTGGTGGCCTACTGGGACGGGCGGCGCTTCCTGGCCCTGCCCCCAGGCCTGCGGCCTCCCCCTCCCGGTCTGCCCCCAGGCTGGGTGGAGGGGGTAGGGGTCTACCGGGAGGGCCGGATCGCCTGGGGCCGTTTCCGCCCCTTTCCCTAGGCTTCCAAAAGGGTGCGCAGGGCCTCGGCCAGGCCGCAGGCCTCCACCGGGGCCACCACCCGCCGGGCGGCCCGCTTCACCCTTGGGGGGGCGTTCCCCATGGCGATGCCCAGGCCTACCGCCTGGAGGAGCTCCAGGTCGTTCTCCCCGTCCCCCACCATGGCGCAGGCCTCGAGGGGGAGGCCGTAGGCCTCCGCCACGCGGCGGGCCGCGGAGAGCTTGCTCACCCCCCGCCGGGTGAGGGAGACGAAGCGCACCCCGGGCATCTTGGGGCTTTCGGCCACGTGGGCCTCCAGCTCCGGGGGCAGGGTCTCTAGGAAGGCCCCCAGGGGGGCCTCAGGCTCGGCCAGGACCTGCAGGCGTACGAGGGGACTCTGGTCCAGGAGGTCCGCCACCTCCGCCTCCATGCCCAGAAGGGCCTGGTGGGCCCGGAAGAGGGGGCTATCCCCCTCCACGTAGAACCCCCCTTCCGCGGTGTAGCCCTCCAGGGGGAGCCCGAGCTGCCTGGCCCGGCGCACCGCCTCCGCCGCGGCCCCCTCGGGCAGGGCCTCCACCAGGAAGGGCCTGGGGGGCTCTTGGGATAGGTCCAGGACCACCGCCCCCGACTCGAAGGTGTGGAGGCCCCCGGGCTGGAGCTTTCCCGCGAGGGACAGGGCCTCCCCCCGGCCGGGGCGGCCGGTGACCAGGGCCAGGCGCATCCCCTGCGCCCGCAGGGCCTGGGCCGCTGGCCAGACGCAGGGGGGTACCCCCTCCCGGCCCACCAGGGTGCCGTCCACGTCCACGAAGACCAAGCCCACCATCAGAGCTCCCCGGTCTTAAGGATAGCGGCCTCGCCGCCGATCTGCACCGCGTAGGGCACGCCCGTGGGGCTGTAGTCCACCACCACCTCCACCACCCCCGGGTTCCCCAGGCGGTGGCCCTGATAGACGGTGAGGGCCACCCGGCCCTCCCGCCGGGGCACCACCCCCGCCCGGGCCAGGAGGGCCCCTAAGGCGGCGTTGGCCGAGCCGGTCACCGGGTCCTCGGGGATGCCCAGGAGGGGGGCGAAGTCCCGGGCGTAGAAGCTCCTCGGGCCCATGGGGGCGTAGGCGTGCACCGTGGCCACCTCCAGCCTGCGGGAAAGCTCCGCCAGGAGGGGCATCTCCGGCTCCAGGGCGTCCACCACCCCCGGGGCGATGAGGGGGACGAAGAGGCTCCAGAGCCCGGTGTAGGCGATGCCGTAGGGGAGGCCCCGGTGGAGGTAGCGCTCGTCGCCCCCCAGGGCCTCCAGGACCTCCTTCAGGGCCCGGTAGGGGGGGAGGTCGCGGAAGCGGGGGGCGGGCCCCCGCACCCAAGCCTTCTTGGGTTCCCCTTCCCCGTACTCCACCTCCACCGGCAGGGCCTCGGTGGGGGTGTGGAGGAAGAGGCGGGTGGCGCCCTCGGGGGCCAGGCCCAGGCGCACCAGGGCCAGGCCCAGGGCCACCGCCGCGTGCCCGGAGAACTCCACCTCGCCCATGGGGGTGAAAAAGCGCACGGCGAAGATGTTCTCCCGCCCTTCGGTGACGAAGGCCGTTTCGGGCTCAGCGAGCCGCTGGGCCACCCTTTGCATTTCCTCTAGGGTCATCCCCCGGGCGTCCAGGACCAGGGCTACCCGGTTGCCCGCCCCGGGGGTGGGGGCGAAGGCGTCCACGATCACGTAGGGGATCCTAGCCATCCCGGACCACCTGGAGGCCGAGCTCCCTTAGCTGCTCCTCCCCTACGGGGCTCGGGGCCCCGGTGAGGGGGTCCTTGCCCTCCTTGTTCTTGGGGAAGGCGATGACCTCGCGGATGGAGGGGCTTCCCGTCAAAAGGGCCAGGAGCCGGTCCAGGCCCCAGGCGATGCCCCCGTGGGGGGGGGCCCCGTAGGCGAGGGCCTCGAGGAAGAAGCCAAACTTTTCCCGCTGCTCCTCCTCGCCGATCCCCAGCACCCGGAACATCCGGGCCTGAAGCCCCGGGTCGTGGATGCGGATGGACCCGCCTCCCACCTCCACCCCGTTCAGCACCAGGTCGTAGGCCAGGGCCCGCACCCTCCCGGGGTCCGTGTCCAGGAGGGGCAGGTCCTGGGGGTGGGGGCTGGTGAAGGGGTGGTGCATGTAGGTCCATCCCTGCCGCCCTTCGTCCCACTCCAGGAGGGGAAAGTCCACCACCCAGAGGAAACGGAAGCCCTCCCGGGGCAGGGCGAGGAGGTCGGCCAGCCGGAGGCGCACCTGGCCCAGGGCCTCCGCCGCCGCCTTAGGGGTTCCGGCCACGAAGAGGAGGGTGTCCCCTGGCCTGGCCCCCGTGGCCTTCAGAAGGGCCTCCCCCACGGGCTCCAGGAACCTGCCCACCCCGCCGGAGAAGCCCGCCTCCTCCACCCGGGCCCAGGCCAGGCCCCCTGCCCCGTGGCGCTTGGCGAGCTCCTCCAGCTCGGCAAGCTCCTTGCGGCTAAGGGCCTTGGGCGCCGCCAGGGCCTTCACCCTTTCCGCCTGGCGGAAGACCCCGAACCCGCTTTCCCGGAACAGAGGCCCCACCTCCACGAGCTCCAGGCCGAAGCGGAGGTCGGGCTTGTCGGAGCCGTACCGCTCCAGGGCCTCGGCGTAGGGGAGGCGGGGGAAGGGGAGGGGAAGCTCCACCCCCAGGGCTTCCCGAAACACGTGGGCCATGAGCCTTTCGTTGAGGGCGAGGACGTCCTCCACCTCCACGAAGCTCATCTCCAGGTCCAGCTGGGTGAACTCGGGCTGCCGGTCGGCCCGTAGGTCCTCGTCCCGCAGGCAGCGGGCGATCTGGAAGTAGCGGTCCAGGCCTGCCACCATGAGCATCTGCTTGAAGAGCTGCGGGGACTGGGGCAGGGCGTAGAAGAGGCCCGGGGCCTGGCGGTAGGGCACCAGGAAGTCCCGGGCCCCTTCCGGGGTGCTCTTGGTGAGGAAGGGGGTCTCCACCTGGACGAAGCCCTCCCGGTCCAGGAAGTCCCAGATGGCCTTGACCACCCGGTGGCGCAGGCGCAGGTTTTCCTGCATCCGCCGCCGCCTCAGGTCCAGGTAGCGGTACCGGAGGCGGAGCTCCTCGGAGACCTCCTTTTCCTCCTCCCCCCGCCAGCCCGCGTCCACGGGGAAGGGGGGGGTCTTGGCCTCGGCGAGGACCTCCAGGGCAGAGAGCTCCACCTCCACCCCCCCGGTGGCCAGGCGGGGGTTGGGCTCCGGGCGGGGGCGGACCAGGCCCCGGGCCCGCACCACCCACTCCGGGCGCACCCGCTCCGCCTCCCGGTAGGCGGGGCTATGGGGGTGGGCCACCAGCTGCACCAGCCCCTCCCGGTCCCTTAGGTCCAGGAAGATGAGCCCCCCCAGGTCCCGCCTGCGGTTCACCCAGCCCTCGAGGACCACCTCCTCGCCCACATGCCCTTCCCTGAGGCTGCCCGCGTAGTGGGTGCGGCGCATGGTCTAAAGCTTAACGGATTCCCGCCCCAAGGCGGAGAGGAGGAAGCCCAAGGCTTTGGCCCGGGAAAGGCGCACCTGCTCCCCCGTGGCCAGGCGCTTCAGGGTGACCTCCCCCGCCCTAAGCTCCTCCTCCCCCAAAAGGCCCACGAAGGAGGCCCCCCGCTTCAGGGCCTCCTCCACCCCTTTGCCCGGCCTTTTGGGGCCGAGGGCGTACTCCACCCGGAGCCGGGGCCTCAGGGCCTCCGCCAGGTAGAAGGCCTCCGCCACCGCCTCCTCCGCGAGGGGCACCAGGTAGAGGTCGGGGCCCCCCGCCTCGGGGAGGGCGAAGCCCTCGGCCTCCAGGGCCAGGGCTACCCGCTCCACCCCGAAGGCGAAGCCCACCCCCGGCACCCTAGGCCCCCCCAGGAGCTCGGAAAGCCCGTCGTACCGCCCCCCGCCCCCGAGGGCCGACTGGGCCCCGATCTCCGGGTGGTGTACCTCGAAGGCGGTGCGCACGTAGTAGTCCAGGCCTCGCACCAGGGAGGGCTCCAGCTCGTAGGGAATGGAAAGCCGCTCCAGGTGGCGCTCCACCGCCCTCAGGTGGGCCCGGGCCGCCTCCCCCAGGAAGTCCAGCATGGGCCTCACCCCGA
Organism: Thermus thermamylovorans; assembly: GCF_004307015.1. Lineage (NCBI taxonomy): Bacteria > Thermotogati > Deinococcota > Deinococci > Thermales > Thermaceae > Thermus > Thermus thermamylovorans. Next base: position 156,574 of record NZ_SIJL01000004.1, on the reverse strand, counting down.
GCTCCTTTAGGAGGGCCTGGTCCTTTTCGCTCTTGGAGTCCAGGATGCGCAAGGGGTTGACCTCCAGCCGCTCCTGGGAATCCTCGGAGAACGCCTCCCGGTGAGGGGAGAGGGTTGCCCGCAGGTAGGCGTTGTAGCGGGCCCGGTCCTCAGGGTCCCCTACGGAGGACAGCTTCAGGGAAAGCCGCTTGAGGCCCAGCTCCCTCAGGCTCCGGTAGAGGAGGGCGATGGCCTCTGCGTCCAGGAGGGGGTTCTCCGAACCCAGGGCCTCGTAGTTCACCTGGTGGAACTGGCGGTAGCGCCCCTTCTGGGGGCGCTCGGCGCGGAACATGGGTCCCGCCATCCAAAGCCGCACCGGCTGGGGCCAGACCTTCATCCCGTGCTCCAGGTAGGCCCGCACCATGGCCGCGGTGCCCTCGGGGCGCAGGGTGAGGGAGCGCCCCCCCCGGTCCTGGAAGGTGAACATCTCCTTGCGGACGATGTCCGTGGAAGCCCCCACCCCCCTTTCGAAGACCTGGGTTTCCTCGAAGATGGGGGTGAGGAGCTCCAAAGCCCCCGCCCCCTCCAGGACCCGGCGGGCGGTGGCCACGATGTGCTGGTGGAGCCTGAGCTCCTCCCCGAAGAGGTCTTTGGCGCCGCGGACGGCCATACCCCACCACTTTACCCTGTATACTCGGGGTATGACCCGCAGGGGTGCGGGGAGGCTGGTCCCCCTCTTCCTGTACCTCCTCCTTACCCTCACCGCCTCCACCGGGGTGGCCCTGCAGCTTTACCTCATGCAGGCGCAAAACCCGGGGCTCCGCCTGGACGTGTGCCAAAACGGGGAGAGGGAGGTGGGGCACTCCCTCCTCTGCGGCCTGCAGGTGGCCCCGGGCCTGCCGGTGGTGGAGGAACCGGCGGCCCCCACCCCGCTTCCGGCCTTCGGGGGGCGCCCCGCCTCCCGGCCGGGCCACCCCGCCCCCACCCCCTCCACCACGGCTCCCAGAGCCCCTCCTTTCGCCGCCTAGACCGGTTGGGCTTCGGCGTTGCGGCGCAAGGAGGTGGAGGATGCAGGCGGTGATCCTGACGCAGGACTTGGAGCTTTACGCCCTGGTGGCCAGGGCGCTTGGCAAAAACGGCTGGACGGTTCACTGGCGGGAGGGCAGGGGCCTGGTCCTGGCGGACCTGGCCCATCTGGAGGCCGGGCAGGTCCTCCTCTGGCGCACCCCCTGGGGCCTCAGGGCCTACGACCCCGTGCGCCAGGCCTTCCTCACCCGGCGGGACGACCCCAAGACCCTGGCGGAGGGGCTTGGAGGACGGCTCGGCTTGGGCCTCTCCCCGGGGGAGGCTGAGGCCCTCCGGGCCCTCGGCCTGGCCGCCTCCGGGAGGGCCGGGGCCCTGGCCGGGGTCTTAGGCCTCTCTCCGGCCCAGGCCCGCTTTCTCCTCCGGAGGCTAAGGAACAAGTTTGGGCTTCCCCTCGAGGTCCTCCTTCGCCTCGCCCGGCATCAGGTGCAGGTAGCGGGGCTTGAGGACCACCCGCACCCGCTGCCCCGGCAGGAGGCGGAGCCTTTCTTGCACGTGCCGGGGGAGGAGCAGGTTAAGGGGTATGGGCCCCGCAAGCCGGCCCCGGTAGGCAAGCCCCTCGGGGTGCAGGCCCTCTAGCACCCCCTCCAGGAGGTTTTCCCGGGGCAGGGGGCGGTCCTCCCGCACCACCAAAACCTCCTCCGCCCGCACCCCCAGCCAGGCCGCCTCCCCCGGTCGGGCCCAGGGGGGCAGGGGGAGGCGGAGGAACACCCCCTGCACCTCCACCCCTCCCTCCCGCAGGCGGACGGGGAAGAGGTTCTCGTAGCCCAGAAGCCGGGCCACCTCCACCTCCTTGGGGGCGGCCAGCACCTCCTCGGGGGGACCTTCCTGCAGGATCCTCCCCCGCCCCATCACCAGGAGCCAGTCGGCCATGCGGGCCAGGTCGGGGTCGTGGCTCACCGCCAGGGCGGGCACCCCTTCCCGGCGGATGAGCTCGACGAGCTCCCCCAGAACCCGGCCCTTGGTCAGGGGGTCCAGGGAGCTGGTGGGCTCGTCCAGGAGGAGGAGCTCCGGCTCCCGGGCCAGGGCCCGCGCCAGGGCCACCCGCTGTTTCTGCCCTCCGGAGAGCTGGGCCGGGCGCTTCCCCGCGTGCTCCCGTAGGCCCACCCGCTCCAGGAGGGCCAGGGCCCGCTCCTGGCGGTCCGGCCCCGCGAGGGGGAAGGCCACGTTCTCCCAGGCGGTCATGTGGGGGAAAAGGGCCAGGTCCTGGGGCAGGTAGCCCACAGGGCGCCTTTCTGGGGGAAGCCCCGCAAAAGGGCGGCCCTCCGCGGGGATCAGGCCTGCCAGGGCCTTGAGGAGGGTGGTCTTGCCCACCCCGCTTTCCCCCAGGAGGGCGGTGAAGCCCCGCACCTGGAAGCGGGCCTCCAGGAGGATGGGCCGCCTTATCCGGTAGTGGACTTCCACGCCCGCCACCTCCCCTCCAGGACCCGCACCACCACCAGGATGGCCAGGCTGAGGAAGAGGAGCACCAAAGCCGCCCGGGCCGCGTCCTGGAACCTTAGGGCCTGCACCAGGTCGTAGAGGTAGATGCTCACCATCTGGGTCTTACCGGGGATGGACCCCCCCACCATGAGCACCACCCCGAACTCTCCCAGGGTGTGGGCGAAGGCCAGGAGGGTGCCGGAGAGGAGCCCCGGCCAGACCAGGGGGAAGATCACCTTGAGCCACACCTTCCACCAGGGGGCCCCCAGGGTGCGGGCCACCTCCAGGAGGTTGCGGTCCAGGGAGAGGAAGGCCTCCCGGTAGGCGGTGAGGGCGAAGGGCAGGCTGAAGAGGACGCTGGCGAAGACCAGGCCTTCGAAGCGGAAGGCCCAGGAAAGGCCCGTGAGGCGGAGCCAGGGCCCGTCGGGTCCCAGGAAGAGGAGGACGTAAAACCCCAGGACCGTGGGGGGAAGGACCAGGGGCAGGAGGAAAACCGCCTCCACCACGGGTTTCCCAGGGAAGCGCTTGAAGGCCAGGGTCCAGCCCAGGGGCAGGCCCAGGAGGACCAGGAGGAAGGAGGTGACCAGGGCCACCCGCAAGGAGAGCTCCAGGGCTACCCAGAAGGCTTCCTCGGGCATCTACTCCCCCGGCAGGATGAAGCCGTAGCGGCGCAGGATGCCCCTCCCCTCCGCCGACTGGACGAAGCGGTGGAGGGCCACCACCTCCGGGCGGGCCCGGCCCCTTAGGATCACGAAGCTCTGCTCCAGGCGCAGATGGCTCTCCAGGGGAGCTACCCAGTAGACCCCGGGACGGGAGAGGCTTTCGTGGACCACCAGGGGCAGGGCCAGGATGCCCGCTTGGGTGGTGGTGAGGGCCATTTGGGCGGCCTGGGAGATGTTCTCCCCGTAGACGAACTCGAAGCGGGGCTTGCCCTGGCGCAAGGGTCCCAGGTCCCAGTAGGCCTCCACTCCGCGGGTGAGGCTTTCCCAGGGGATCTCCTCCCAGGCCAGTTCGGGGAAGGGCCGGGGCAGGCCGGAAAGGGGCGGGTTGGGGAGGCGGCGGAGGAGGCCGTGGTGTTCCAGAAGGGTGAGGCCTGCCCGGCCGTAGGGGGCGTGCACCGGGTTGGCGATGGCCAGCCGGGTGATCCGGGGGTCCCTTAGGGCTTCCGGCCCAGGGCGCAGGCCCAGCCTGCGGTCCAGCCAGATGGCCATGCGGCCGATGGCGTAAAGGGCCCGGGTCCCCGGCTCGGTCAGGCCCCTTTCCTCCAGGAGCCGGGGGTAGATGTCCTCCGCGGAGAAGAAGAGGTCCGCCTCGAGGCCCTGGGTGAGCTGGGTGTAGAACTTGCCCGAGGAGCCGAAGGAGAGCACCACCCGCACGCCTGGGTTCCTGGCCTCGAAGGCCTGGGCCAGCTCGGCCAGGGCATACTGCAGGTCGGCGGCGGCCACCACCCGTACCTGGCTTTGCGCCAGGGCCGTTCCCAGGCTTAGGGCGAGGACTAGGCTCCAGCAAACGCGTACCACGCTTCACCTCCTTTGCGACCGCGGCAGGCGGCGGGGTTGCCCCCGTCACCCCGGGGCCCATCGGCCCGGCCCGGAAGGCCCTGGGGGTCTTTCCGGGCTCGGAGGCAAGGGCATTTTATACCCCCGGTCCCCCTGCCGGAAGCCCTTGCCCGTTGGGCCCTTCGCCTGCCTTTTCCACCCGGGGCTTTGCCCGCCCGTTCCCCGGGGCCCCTGCGCGGGCGGGGTCCGCGTGGGGGGGTCTTAGAAGAGGGGCTCCTGGCTCACCGCCCGCACCTGGCGGCGCTCCTTGGGGGGCAGGCTGTCCAGGGCCCGCTTCACCTCCTGGATGTCCAGCCAGGTGAGGTGCTTGGGGCTTCCCGGGGCGCGGCTCGGGTTCCTCAGGAGGTAGGCGGGGTGGAACATGGGGAAGACCCGGATCCCGTGCCACTCGTGCCACCTTCCCCGCACCTTGGTGATGGGGGCTTTTTCCCCCAGGAAGAACTCCGCCGCCACCCCCCCCAGGGGGACGATGATCTGAGGGGCGACCAGCTCGATCTGCTTGCGGAGCCACCTGTCCGTGCAGACCCTGGCCTCGTCGGGCAGGGGGGCGCGGTTGCCCGGGGGGCGGCACTTCACGATGTTGGCGATGTAGACCGAGGCCCGGGGGATGCCGGCGGCTTCCAGGATGCGGTCCAGAAGCTGCCCCGCCTTGCCCACGAAGGGGCGGCCCGTGCGGTCTTCCTCCTCCCCCGGTCCCTCCCCCACGAACATGAGGCGGGCGTCCGGGTCCCCCTCTCCAAAGACCACCCGGGTTCTGCCCTCCGCCAAGCGGCAGGCGGTGCAGGCCTGGGCCTGGGCTTGCAGGAGCTCCAGGGTCATTGCAGGGGCTTCCTCGCCTTCCTGGCCTCCCGCCGGGTCTTGGGGTCCAGGCCGATCATGAGGAAGAAGTTCTCCAGGGCGTTCTCCTGGCCCTTGATCTCCGGGTGCTGGTCCTCCGGGGTGCCGGTGACGAAGGGCAGGGATTTGTAAAGCTCCAGGGCGTACTGCACCACGGCCTCCGGGCCTTCAGCCTCCGCCACCTCCGCCAGCTTGGCGTAGACCTCGCGCCGGGCCTCCGCATGGCGGCGGAAGACCTCCGGGTTGGGCGTCTCCGGCGCCCGGAGGACGTCCTGCTTGGCGATGCGGCGGTAGTGCTTGAGGCCGCGAACGATCTCCTCCGTGGTCAGGGTGATCTTGAACTCCATCCCCGCTCCTTTCCGGCCCATGGGCCCTTACCTTTGGCAGATTATAAGCCTCCTCACGGGGGGCTGCGTATACTTGGAGGGATGGAGGTTCTGGGCAACTATTGGCTGCGTCGCGTGCTCGCCCGAATGCCCGGCCTTGCCGTATACGAGGGGCAGGACACCCGCACAGGTATGCCCGTCATGGTCTTGAAGGGGGCTAAGGGCGTGCCCCTGGAGGGGGAGGGCCTTCTGCCCCTTCTGGAACGGACCCCGGAGGCCTGGGTGCTGGAGTGGCCCCTGGGGGCGGTCCCCTTAAGCCACTACCTGGGGGTGGCGGACCCGGAGCGCCTCGGGCAATGGGTCCGGGAGCTGGCCGCCTCCCTCCTGGCCCTGCGGGCGCAGGGGGTGCGGTACGCCCCCCGGGCGGAGCTCTGCCTGGTGAAGGGCAAGCGCCTGTGGCTGGCCGGGGCGGGCCTGGCGGCCCTGGAAGGGGAGGCCGAGGAGGCCCTGGCGGCCCTGGCCCGGGCCCTGGCGGGGGAGGGGTGGGGAGGGTTTCCCCTGCGGGAGGCCCTGGAGGCCCTCGAGGCCGGGGAGGCCTCCCTGGAGAGCCTCCTGGCCGGCCCTGCGCCCCCCCCTCCCCCCGCCCAGGAGGCGCCCGCCCCCGAGCCTCCCCCTCCCCAGGGGCTCGAGGCCCTCCCCTCCCCTGGGGAGGGGCGGAAGGCCCTGCCGGTGGAGCCTGTCCCCGAGGCGGAAGGGCCGCGGGAGCCCCCCTCCGAGGGCCAGCCCAGCCGCCCCCGGGTGATCCGCATCGAGGAGCGGGAGGACCCCCCTTTCCCGGTGGTGGAGCCCAGGAGGAGGACACCCGGGCGCAGGGCCCTTCTGGCCCTGTTTCTAGGGGCCCTCTTCTTGGGGGCGGCCCTCCTTCTGCGCCCCTCCCCCGAGCCCGCGCAGGGGTATGTGATGGAGTTCCGCACCGACCCCCCCACGGAGCAGGCGGAGGTGATCCTCCTGGAGGTGCCGGAGGGCTCGGCCATGGTCCCCGGGCAGGTGCTCCTCACCGCCCCGGGGCGGGCGGAGTTCGACCGCCAGGGGGTCTATCGCCTGCGCATCCGGGTGGCGGGGCGGGAGCCCGTGGACTACCTCCTGGAGGTCCCCGGCCCCCCCCTCACCATCCGGGTACGCTGAGGGCATGGAGAGCCCCGTCCTCTACCTCTACCGCTACCGCTTCGCGGGGGAGCCCGCGGGGGAGGGGCGGCTGGAGGTGCGTCCCCAGACCGGAGGGGTGAAGGCCATCCTCACCGCCGAGGTGGGCCTTTCCCTGGTCAGAATCCGCCAACGCTGGCAGACGGAAACCGACCCCGAAGGGTACTCCCGCTACTTCGCCGAGCGGGTGGAGGGGCGGGAGGCCCGGGTCTTCACCGTGGAGAGGCTGGAGGAGGAGGGCGTGGTCCTGGTGACCCAGGGGAAGGAGAGCCTGGCCCTGCCCGACCTCGCCCCCTACCACGACCCCCTTTCCCTCCTCCTGGCCCTGCCCCGGCTGGGGCTCCTGCCCGGGGAGGTGGCCCGCTTCCCCATGCCCGGAGGACGGGTCTACGTAGAGCGGTTTTCCGACGTGGCGGTGGAGGGACGGGTGCGGCAGCAGTTTCGCCTCCGGCCCGGCCTGACCCTGGTCCAGCTGGAAGAGGGGCTTCCCGTGCGCCTGGCCCAGCAGGTGGGGGACCACGTCTTCGAGGCCCACCTGGAGGGGGTGGAGGGGGTGAGGAGGCGCCGCCGCTGGGTATAGTGGGGGCATGATCTACCTTGCGGCGGAGGTGAGGGAGCGCTTCGCCCGCCGGGGCCTGGCCCTCGACCCGGAGGTGGAAGAGAGGGTGCGGGCCATCCTCCAGGCGGTGCGGGAGGAGGGGGATGCCGCTTTGGACCGGCTCAGCCTGGAGCTGGACGGCCACCCGGTGGAGGAGATCCCCAAAAGGGCCTGGCGGGAGGCCTACGAGGACCTGGACGAGGGGTTCAGGGACGCCCTGGAGACGGCCAAGGAGCGCATAGAGGCCTTTTATCGGGAAGAGGCCAAAGGGGGTTTCTTGAAGGCGGACGAAAGCGGCCTCCTGGGCCAGCTGGTCCGCCCCCTCGCCCGGGTGGGGGTGTACGTCCCCGGGGGCAGCGCCCCCCTCCTCTCCAGCCTCCTCATGACCGTGGTCCCCGCCAAGGTGGCCGGGGTGGGGGAGGTGATCGTGGCCAGCCCCCCCAGGGTCCACCCCGGGGTCCTGGCCGCGGCCTGGGTGGCGGGGGCGGACCGGCTTTTCGCCATGGGCGGGGCCCAGGCCATCGCCGCCCTGGCCTACGGGACGGGGCGGGTGCCCCGGGTGGACAAGATCGTGGGCCCGGGCAACGCCTACGTGGTGGCGGCCAAGCGCCAGGTGTATGGCGCCGTGGGGATCGACGGTCTGGCGGGGCCCACGGAGACCCTGATCGTGGCCGACGGCTCCGCCTCCCCAAAGCTCCTCGCCGCCGACCTCCTGGCCCAGGCGGAGCACGGCCCCGACTCCGAGCCCTGGCTCCTCTCCCCCGACCGGGCCCTCCTGGAGCGGGTGGAGGCGGAGCTCGCCCGGCAGCTTCAGGACCTTCCCCGGGCCCCCGTCGCCCGCCGGGCCCTGGAGCGGGGGGGGCTGGTCCTCACGGAGGACCTCGAGGAGGCCTTGGAGCTGGCCAACCTCTACGCCCCCGAGCACCTCTGCCTGGCCCTGGCGGACCCCCTGCCCTGGCTGGGGAGGGTGCAGAACGCTGGGGGGGTCTTCCTGGGGGAGGGGAGCCCCGAGGCCCTGGGGGACTACATCGCCGGGCCCAGCCACGTGATGCCCACCTCGGGCACTGCCCGCTTCCAGGGGGGGCTTTCGGTGCGGGACTTCCTCAAGGTCATTCCGGTGATGGGCCTGAGCGAGGGCGCGGTGAAGGTGTTGGCCCAGAAGGGGGCCCTCCTGGCCCGGGCGGAGGGCCTCGAGGGCCACGCCCGCTCCTTGGACCTAAGGCAATGAAAATCTTCCACGAGCTTCTCGGCCCCCTAGACCTCCCCGACCGCTTCGGGCGCATCGTGAGCCTGGCCCCCAACCTGACGGACGCCCTTTTCGCCCTGGGGGTGGGGGATAGGCTGGTGGGCCGGAGCGCCTTCTGCCACCGCCCGGCGGAGGTGCTTTCCCTGCCGGTCCTGGCCTCCTACACCAAGACCCGCACCGACCTCCTCCGGAGCCTGAAGCCCGATTTGGTCCTCCTCTCCACCGGGGTGCAGCGGGAGCAGGCCCTCAGGCTCAAGGAGGAGGGCTTTCCCGCCTACGCGGTGCCCTTGCCCACGAGCCCCTACGGCATCCTGGAAAACCTCTCCACCCTGGGCCACCTTCTGGACCTGGAGGAGCGGGCCGCGGAGCTGGCCCACGGGCTGGCCGAGCGCTACGGCCGCCTCAAGGGGCGGTTTGACCTGAAGGTCTACTTTGAAATGGACCTGGGCGGGCCCATCACCGTGGGCCGGGGGAGCTACATCGCCCAGGCCCTCCTCCACCTGGGCCTTAAGCCCATCTTCCTGGACCTGCCCCAGGCCTACTTCCCCCCGGACCTGGAGGAGGTCAAGCGCCGCAGGCCCGACCTCTTCCTCTACGAGCCCAAACCCTGGGGCAAGAACCCCCTGGCGAAGGCGAGGGCCCTGGCGGAGGAGCGGGGGTGGGACTTTCCCGTGGCCGCCACCGATGGGGACGAGCTGGCCCACTACGGGCCCATGTTCTTCGCCTTCCTGGAGAAGCTGGCGGACCGGGTGGCGGAAACCTTAGGCCAGGCTTAAGGTCCCACCGGCCGCCTGGCCGTATAGTGGGACCCATGAGGCATCTGGCCTTCGCTGTCCTGCTCGCCGGCCTCGCCCTCCTCCTCGCCGCCTGCCCCCAGACGCCCCCGCCTCCCGTAAACCCTGCCGACTGCCCCGTGGGCCCCTTGGGGGCGCAGGGCGCGGAGGAGCCCCTCCGCCTCCAAGGCTTGGGCCGCTTTGCCGGGGAATACGTGCCCGGGGAGCTCCTGGTGCTTCCCCAGCCGGGGCTTTCCCTCCAGGCCCTGCGGGCTGAGGGAGTGGAGCCCCAGGAGGCCCTTTCCCAAGGCCTCTTGCGGGTGAAGGTGCCCAAAGGGCAGGAGGAGGCCAAGGCCCGGGCCCTCCTCCGGGCGGGGGCGCAGTACGTGCAGCCCAACTATCTCTACCGCCCCCTGCGGACGCCCAACGACCCCTTCTATGCCACCCACCAGAGGGCATACCTCGACGGCCTGGTGGGGTTGGAGGCGGCCTGGAACCAGAGCACGGGCCGGGGGTGCCCGCCCCTCATCGCGGTGCTGGACACAGGCATCCTGGACCATGAGGACTTTCAGACCAGCAAGTACCTCCCCGCAGGCGTCAACCTGGATGTGGCCGATGGGGACGCCGACCCCACCGACCGGAGCGCCGACCGGGGCCACGGCCTCGCCGTGGCCAGCGTCCTGGGGGCGGACACCCAAAATGGCCGGGGCATGGCCGGGGTGACCTGGGGGGGCTACATCGTGCCCATCAAGGTGTTCCCTGACGGAGGCAGGGGCACCACCGCCACCCTCCTGGAGGGAGTGCGGCTCGCCCGAAGCCTGGGGGTGCGGGTCGCCAACATCTCTCTGGGCGCCAATGTGTACGACCCCCCATTGGATGAGGAGCTGACCCGAGCTCGAGCCCAGGGGATGGTGATCGTGGCGGCGGCGGGGAATTATGAGAGCCCGTACCCAGGGTACTCTTCGGGAGGTCCGGTCCTGTTCCCCGCCAGCAGCCCCAGCACCCTGGCCGTGGGGGCGGTGGACCAGGACCGAAGGCGGGCCTCCTTCTCCGCCCTTGGCCCGGAGCTGGACCTGGTGGCCCCCGGGGTGGGGGTTTTGGTGGCCGCCCCTTCCGGAGGGTACGCCAGGTCTAGCGGCACCTCCTTCGCCAGCCCCATTGTGGCTGGGGTGGCGGCCCTTTATATGAGCCGGTACGCCAGCGAGCGCAAGGAATGGCCCACGCCGGACCAGGTGTACACCTGCTTGACCCAGACCGCCGAGGACCTGGGCCCCGCGGGGAAGGACGACGAGTACGGCTTCGGCCTGGTGCGGGCCGACCGGGTGCTGACCGACACCACCTACTGCTTCCCCTAATCCCCCTCACCCAAGGGGGTGTAGACTGGGCCCCCGTGCGGCGGCTTCCCCTCCTCGCCTCCATGGTGCTTCTGGGGGCTTTGGCCCTTTGGGCCTACCCCCTTCTGGGGCCTCTGCTGCGCCACGGGGCCTTCCCCAGTCCCTGGGGCCTGCGGGAGCCCTTCACCCTCCTGGTCTACGGCTCGAGCCCCGAGTACCTGGGTCCCCGCCAGCGGGCCCCGGAGCGCTTCCGCGGTCTGGCGGACGCCATCTTGCTGGTGCGGCTGGACCCGGGGGCAGGCCGGGCGGTGGTTCTCTCCATCCCCCGGGACACCTGGGTCCGCCTCCCGGGCTACGGGGTGCGCCGGGTGAACGCGGCGAGCCCCTTGGGGGGGCCGGAACTCATGAAGGAGGCGGTGGCCCAGATCACGGGGGTGCGGGCGGACCGTTACGTGGTGGTGAGCACGGAGGCCCTCCGCCGGGGGGTGGACGCTTTAGGGGGGGTTAGGGTCTGCGTGGAGCGGCCCATGCGCTACCGGGACACCGCCGCGGGCCTGGACATCGATCTGCAGCCAGGGTGCCAGGTGCTAAATGGCGAACAGGCGGAGGGCTACCTGCGCTTCCGCAAGGACGCCCTGGGGGATATCGGCCGGGTGCAGCGGCAGCAGGCCTTCCTCCACGCCCTGAAGGAGCAGCTCCTCTCCCCCTCGGGGCTTTTCCGCCTGCCCCAGGCGGTGGCGGCGGTGGAGCCCCACCTGCGGACCGACCTCATCCGGCGGGAGAAGGGGGCCCTTTTGGGCTTCGCCCTGAGGCGGCCCGAGCTGGTGAGCCTCCTCCTGCCGGGGCGCTTCAGCGGGGGAGGCTGGAGCGTGGACGAGGGGGCTCTTCGGGAGCTGGTGGGCCTCTACTTCCAGGGGGAGGGCACCGCGGAGGAGGCGGCGCTTTCCGGGAGGCGGGTGGCCCTGGTCTACGGCCCAGGGCAAGAGTCCCAGGCGGAGCGGGCCAGGGAGCGGCTGCAGGCCCTGGGCCTAGGGGTGGTCCTCCATCCGGTGGACCTGGCCCCGGGCCGCACCGAGGCGCTGGAAAACGGCCCCGGCCTCCTGGCCCGGGCCTTGGGGGAGGCCCTAGGGGTCCCTTACCGCGTGTCGGGGGAGGCGGTTTTGGGGGCGGACCTCACCTTGCGCCTTGGCGGGGACTTTCCCCTTTGGTAGCATGGAAGGCGCCCGCCGGGGTGGCGGAACGGTAGACGCTGCGGACTTAAAATCCGCTGGGGGGATGCCCCCGTACGGGTTCGAGTCCCGTCCCCGGCACCAGGAGGCCCCGGGGTTTTCCGGGGCCCTTCTTGTTATGCTTAGGCCCGTGGGCGTCCTCACCCGCTACCTGGAAAGGACCATGGCCCAGGCCCGCTACGACCTCCTGGGGCCGGGGCGCTTCGCCGCGGAGCTTCCCGAGCTGGGCCTAAAGGTGGAGGCAGAACACCTGGAGGCCGCCCGCCAGGCCCTTAGGGAGGCCCTCGAGGCCTGGCTCCTGGAGGCCTTGCGGGCGGGCCTCACCCCCCCTGGGCTGGACGGGGAGGCCGACCCGGTGCGGGCCCGCTTCCTCGCCCTGGCGGGGGAGATGTGGCGGCTTCTGCGGGAGGCCCCCCTCCCGGGGCTCGAGGCCCGGCCGCCCTTACCCGAGCCCGCCAAGGCCCCGGAGGTCCCGAGGCCCAAAAGGGTTCCCTCCCTGGAGGCGTGGCTTAAGGGGCTGGGCCTCCAGGTGGCCAAAAGGCCCCAGGAAGAGGAGGAGAAGGAGAAGGTCCTCACCCGCCTGGCCCTCTTCCTGGGGGACCGCTACCCCAGTCTGGAAAGGCTCTACGAGCGCCTGAAGCAGAGCCTCTCCACCAAGCGCCAGTTCGAGCTTTCCCTTTCCGAGGCCTCCCAGGAGGAGATCGCCAACTCCACCCAGTTCTGCACCCTCCTCAAGCAGTACGCCCTCCTCACCTCCTACCACTACAAGAGCGAGGAAAGGCGTCTACGGGCCAAGGCCAGCACCGAGGGCTGGGTGCAGAACTTCCTCACCGGGGGGTGGCTAGAGCGGTACGTGGCCGAAAGGGTGCGCAAGCTCCTCCGCTCCAAGAACCTGCCCCACGAGGTGGCGGTGGGCTACCAGGTGACCCTCCCCGGCGGGGAGGCCGCGGAGCTGGACGTCCTGGTGCGGGTGGGGGAGCGGGTCTACTGGTTCGAGGCCAAGACCGGAGAGTTCCAGGCCCACATCGCCAAGTACGCGGGGCTCAGGAAGGTCCTGGGCCTTTCCCCAAAGGAGAGCTTCCTGGTCCTCTTGGGGGTGGACCGGACCCGGGCCAAGGAGCTCTCCGCCCTCTACGGCCTCACGGTGGTGGGGCAGGCGGGCTTCCTCGAGGCCTTCCAGGAGGCGTTGGAGGGGAATGCTCCCTAAGGTCCTCCTGGTCATGGGGGGGACCCTGGCCTCGAGGGTCCTGGGCCTCCTGCGCCAGGCGGTCTTCAACGCCCTTTTCCCCGACTCCCTCAAGGACGCCTTCAACGTGGCCTACCGGGTGCCCAACCTCCTGCGGGAGCTTTTGGCCGAGGGGGCGGTGCAAAACGCCCTCATCCCCCTCCTCAAAAACCTCCCCGAGGCCGAGGCCCGGGCCTTCGCCCGGCGCTTCGCCGCCTTCCTCCTGGGGGTGAACCTCCTGGTCCTGGGCCTGGGCTACCTCCTGGCCCCCTTCGTGGCGGCCCTTCTGGTGGCCCCGGGAAGCCACCTCCGGGAGGAGGAGGCCTTCGCCCAGGTGGTCTACCTCACCCGCCTCCTCCTCCCCTTTCTCCTGGGCATCTCCCTGGCCGCCCTCCTCTCCGCCCTCCTGCAGGCGGAGGAACGCTTCCTGCCCTACGCCCTGGGCCCCATCGCCTTCAACCTGGCGGCCATCGGCCTCATGGCCCTTTTCCCCGGGGACCCCACCGCCCTGGGGCTTTCCGTGGCCCTGGGGGGGCTTTTGCAGGCCCTGGTGCAGCTCCCCTTTCTCCGGGGCTTCCGCCTGGAGTGGCGCTGGCACCGGGCGTTTCTCCCCGCCCTGGGCCGCATGGGGCCCTTCGCCTTCACCACCTCCTTGCGCCAGTTTCTGAACCTGCTCCTGACCAACCTCCTCACCCGCTACCCCCCGGCGGCGGTCACCGGCTTCTACAACGCGGAGGTGGTCTTCCAGATGGTCCTGGGCCTTTTCGCCACCTCCCCGGCCATCGCCCTCTTTCCCCGGATGAGCGCCCTGAAGGGGGGAGAGCTGGCCCGCTTCCTCCGCGGGCCTCTTTGGCGCCTCTCCCTGGTCCTGGCCCTTTCGGGGGGGCTCCTTTTGGGGGCGAGTCCCTTCCTGGTCCTCTTCCTCTTCGGCCTCTTCGGCCCCCTCACCCCTGAGAACCGCACCTACAGCGCCTTGGCCCTGGCCGCCCTGGCCCTGGCGGTGCTGCCCTGGGGGGTGAACACCCTGCTCCTGCGGGGGCTTTACGCCCTGGGCCGGGTGCGCGAGGCGGTCTTCGCCAGCGCCCAGGTCTTCCTCCTCAACGCCCTGGGCTACTGGCTCCTGAGGGAGGCGGGGCTTTTCCTCCTCAACCTGGCCACCGCCCTTGCGGGGTGGCTGGGCCTTTTCCTCTACCTGCGCCTCCTCCTGCGGGAGGGGGTGGCCTTCCCCGGCCTCTTGAGCCTCCTCCTTCGGGCCTACCTGGCGGGGCTTCTGGCGGCAGTGCCCGGGCTGCTCCTCCAGGGGCAGGTGGGGCCGGAGACCTCCTGGGAGGGGCTTTTGCCCCTCCTCCTCGCCGGGGCTCTGGGGACGGGGCTTTTCCTCCTGGGGGGCTGGGCCCTGCGCCTGCCCCTCAGGGTCCTCCTCCCCAGAGCCTCTGCAGGCGGAAGTAGAGGGGCTTGAGCCGGAGGGCGAAGGGGGGCTCCTCCCAGGGGCTCCAGGTGAAGCGGAGGGGAGGAGCCCCTTCCAGGAGGAGGCCGATGCCCCCGATGGGGACCGGTTCGGGGGCGTACCAGGCGAGGCGGCTGCTGGGGTCGGCCACCAGGAGCAGGCCCCAGGGGAGCCTTAGCTCCAAAAGCCCCCCCTCCCCGAGGGCGTAGTCCGCGGTGGGGTCCCGGGCCCCCGGAGGGTCCTGCCCCTCCCGCAGCCTCCCCAGCTCGTAGACCGCCCGGGGGTAGTCGGTCCCGTCCCTTCCCGTGCGGCGGCGGTTGGGCTCCAGGAAGAAGGGGACGAAGGGGCCCTCCCCCGGCCGGCTGGGCCCGCGGAAGACCAGGTGCTCCGTCCCCGGCAGGCCGTGGTCCAGCTCCCGGAAGGGGTAGTAGCCCGCCTCGATGAGGAGCCTTCCCCCCTCGGGGCCGACCTCCAGGTAGAACTCTGCCCCGAAGCCCTCCGCCACCGGTACCCCCCCGGGGACGGTGTCCAGGTGGAGGCGCAAGGGGAGGGGCCCCCGGTAGAGGAGCCAGAGGTACTCGGGGTCGGCGTGGGTCTTGAGGAAGCGCCCCTCCTCCCGGAGGAGGAAGGGCACCCCCTCCCACTCCTCCGCCTTCCCGTCCAGCCGGAAGGCTCCCCTGGCGGTGGCCGCCAGGAGGCCGTAGTTCTCCTCGGGGTCCAGGAGGTTGTGCCAGAAGGGGTTCCGTTCCCCCGCCTCAAAAGGGGCGAAGAGCCAGTTCTTCTTGAACCACTCGTCCAAAAGGGCGAAGACCACGCCCCCTGCCAGGTCCAGCTCGGAGATGTCCTGCCAAAGGGCGATGACCCTTTCTGCCTGGGCCTCCTCCGAGTGGCCCCCGTGGTGGAGGCCCTCGGGGTGGAAGTGGGCGATGCCGCGGCTCGTGGGCAGGCCGAACTCGGCGATGAGGAGGGGCATGGGGTGGTGGTGGGCCTCGAGGCGTTCCAGGTAGCGGCGGTAGCGGTCTGGGGCCAGGCCAGGCTCGTTCACCAGAAAGTCGGGGTAGTAAGGGTAGACGTGGTAGGCGGCGAAGAGGGTAAGGGGGCTTCCCGGGGTGGGCCTCAGGTGGGTTGGGTCCAGGGAGACGGTGTCCTCCTCGTGCAGGGGCCCAGCCCGGGGCGGTTCTACCCTCTCCCCGCGGGCACGGCGGAGGAGGTACTCCTCCTGGAAGCTGGCCTCGCTTTCCCAGCGCAAGGGGTCCAGGGTGGGCCAGTTCACGAAGCCCATGGGCCTAAAGGTGCCGTAGGCCTCCCACTCGTACCCGGCCAGGCGGTCCAGGACCTCGGCCAGGTAGGCGGCGAAGGGGCTGGCCTCCGGGGCGGCCTCGAGGAACCTGCCCCGGTAGGTGCGCCCCGGGTGGCGCCCGTCGTAGGCCTCCACGGAGTAGGGCTCAAACTCCCGCCCCACCAGGAGGCCCAGGGTCCAGGGGGAGACGTCCGCGGTGTAGTTCCCGTGGGCGTGCCCCGGGCGGGGAGGGCGGCGGAGGTTGCCGTGGAGGGCGTCCAGGACCTCCCGCCCCTCCAGGAGGAACTTCTCCAGGAAGGGGCCTTCCCAATCGGGGTACCCCTCGTCCTCGGGAAGCTCCGTCCAGACTCCCTGGAAGAGGTAGAGGGGCCGGTCCTTGTGCAAGAGGTTGTGGTGGAGGAGGGCCCGGTAAAAGGCGGGGGGCAGGAGGGTGTAGGTGCGCACGCTGTTGGCCCCCATGGCCCTTAGGAGCTCCAGCCAGGCCCGGTAGAGGGCCTCCTCCTCGGGGAACTCCGCGGGGAAGCGGCCCGGGAGGGCCACCCCCAGGTTCACCCCCCGCACCGGGAAGGGCTTCCCCTCCACCCAGAAGCGCCCCTCCCGGGCGGCGAAGGGGGGTGGGGTTTTTCGGGTCTTGGGGGCGGGGGGTGGGGGAGGGGGGAGGGTTTTGAGAACCGCCTCCGCCTCCCGGTACCCCTCCCGCAGGGCCCAGCCCAGGGCGCTCCGGGCCCCTTCCGGGTCCCCCAGGGCCCTAAGGGTGAGGCCGAAGCCGTAGAGGGCCTCCGGACCCCCCTTCAGGGTGCCCACCAAGCGGCTGAAGAGGTCCAGGGCCTGGGGAAACTGGCCCAGCCGGTAATGGGCAAAGCCTGCCAGGAGCAGGGCCTCCTCCGGGGGGTCGTACCCCTGGAGGAGAGGGGTGAGCGCCCTCAGGACGGCCTCCATCCGCCCTGCCCCGTAGTGCCCGCGGGCTTCCTCGAGGGGCTCCAGGGGGGTAGCCAGGGCCAGCCCCAGGGCCAGAAACGCCCCCAGAAAGCGCACGGGTTCAGCCCTCCGCCGCCTGGCGGATGGCCTCCACCGCCTCGGGGTTTTCCAGGGCGGAGAGGTCCCCCGGGTCCTGGCCCAGGAAGGCCGCCCGCACCACCCGGCGCATGACCTTGGCGTTGCGGGTCTTGGGCAGGTCGGGCACGAAGAGGACCCGCTCCGGCCTCAGGGGCTTACCCAGCGCCTCGGCCACCCTTTCCGCCACCTCCTCGGCGAGGGCCAAAGAGGGGGCGAAGCCCGGCTTGGGCACCGCGAAGAGGACGATGGCCTCCCCCTTCACCGGGTGGGGTACCCCGATGGCGGCGCACTCCTTGAGGGCGGGGTGGGAGATGGCTGCGGTCTCCACTTCCGCCGGGCCCACGCGCTTGCCCGCCACCTTCAGGGTGTCGTCGGAGCGGCCCAGGATGAAGTAGTGGCCTTCCTCGTCCAAAAGGGCGAAGTCCCCGTGGACCCAGACCCCAGGGATCTTGGCAAAGTAAGCGTCCAGGTAGCGGGCCTCGTCCCCAAAGAAGCCCTTGGTCATCCCCGGCCAAGGCTTGAGCACCGCCAGCTCCCCCACCTGGCCCACCACGGGCCTTCCCGCTTCGTCCAGGACCGCCGCCGCCATCCCGGGGACGGCGGTGTTGAAGCCCATGGGCTTGATGGGCCTGAGGAGGACGTTCCCCAGGATGCCCCCGGAGATCTCCGTCCCCCCGGAGTAGTTCACGATGGGCCGCCTTTCCTCCCCCACCACCCGGAAGAACCAGAGGTAGGGTTCCAGGTTCCAGGGCTCCCCGGTGGAGCCCAAGACCCTCAGGGAGGAGAGGTCATGGGCCCGGACGGGCTCTTCCCCAAAGGGGATGAGGGCCCGCACCAGGGTGGGGGAGAGCCCCAGGTGGGTGATCCGGTGGGCCTCCACCATGCGCCAGAGCCGCTCGGGGCCGGGGTGGTCCGGGGCCCCGTCGTAGAGGAAGACCGTCCCCCCCAGGAGGAGCCCCCCCAGGATGGCCCAGGGGCCCATCATCCAGCCCAGGTCGGTGAACCAGAAGAGGCGGTCCTCCTCCCGGAGGTCGAAGAGGAGGGCCAGGTCAAGGGCGGCCTTCAGGGGGAAGCCCGCGTGGTAGTGGACCGTGCCCTTGGGGCGGCCCGTGGTGCCCGAGGTGTAGATGAGCATGAAGGGGTCCATGCTCTCCATCTCCTCCGGGGGGAAGGCCTCCCCTGCGAGGGCCCCGTAGTCCTCCTCCCCCGCCTCCAGGGGCAGCCCCAGGCGGCGCACCGCCAGGAGAGCAGGGGTGCCCGAGAGGGCCAGGGCCCTCCGGGCCTCGGGGAGGAGCTCCACCCGTCGGCCCCGCCTCAGGAAGCCGTCTTGCACCGCAAGGAGCCTGGCCCCGGCGTCCTTGAGGCGCACGCTGGCGGCCTCCGCGGCGTAGCCGGAGAAGATGGGGATGGCGATGGCCCCAAGCCAAGCCGTGGCCAGGAGGAGAACGGCGGCCTCGAGGCCCATGGGGAGCCAAAGCCCCACCCGGTCGCCCCGCCCTACCCCCAGGGCCCTTAGCCCCGCGGCCACCCGGGCCACCTCGGCCCGGAGCTCCCCGTAGCTCAGGGTCCGCACCTGGCCGTCCTCGGTCTCGTGGAGGAGGGCCAAGCGGGTGGGTTCGTGGAGGAGGGCGGCCTCCACCAGGTTGAGCCGCCCGCCTGTGAAGAAGCGGGGGAAGGGGAAATCCCCTTCCACCAGCCTTTCGTAGGGCTTCCGCCAAGGAAGGCCCAGGTGGCCGAAGAACTGGCGGTAGAAGTCCTCGGCCTTCTCCACGCTGTAGCGGTAGAAGGTCTCGTAATCCTCAAAGCCCAGGGCCTCCATGAAGCGGAAAAGCCAGGTGGCCCGGGCCTCCTCCGGGTTTGGGTACCAAATGGGCTCCATCATTTCCTCCAAAAACCGAGGCGCCGCGGCCTGGGCTTGGGGGTTGTCCCCGGGGCGGGGGGGGCCTCGGGGCGCTGCAAGACCTCCAGGAAGGCCTTCAGGTCCAGGCGTTCCCCAGGGTTCCTGCTCAGGAGGCGCCGCAGGGCCTTATCCAGCCGGATGGGCAGCCCTGTGGGGGGAGGGGGAAGGAAGAGGTGGGCGTTCCGCAGTTCCTCCAGGGTTTCTCCCCGGAAGGGGCGCCGCCCCGTGAGGAGCTCGTAGGCCATGATGCCGAAGGCATAGGTTTCGCTCTGGGGGCTCGGCAGGGCTCCCAGGAAGAGCTCCGGGGCCAGGTAGTGGGGGCTGCCCGCGTACTCGGCCGTCCGGTCCCCCAGGGGGCGGGCCGTGCCCAGATCCCCCAGCTTATAGACCCCTTCTCCCACGAAGACGTTGGAGGGTTTCACGTCCTGGTGGATAAATCCCTTGTCGTGAAGGAAAAGGAGGGCCTCGCCCACCTGGAGGAGGGCCTTGACCGCCTCCTCCCGGGGGAGGGGACCGCGGAGAAGCCTTTCCTCCAGAGGGCCGCCCTCCATGTACTCCAGGGCCAAGAAGGCTTCCTCGCCAAAGGGAACCCCGGCCAGACCCCGGACCAGGTAGGGGTGGTGGAGGGAAAGGGAGAGGGACACCTCCCGGGCAAACCGCTCGGCCAGCCCAGGGTTCTGGCGCACCTCCTTGCGGGGCAGCTTCAGGGCCACCTTCTGCCCGGAAGGGGCCTCGGCCAGGTAGACCTGGGCGGTCTGCCCTAGCCCCAGGAGCATGAGCAGGCGAAAGTCCTTGCGCTTAAGCCTTTGCAATCCCACCTGGGCCTCCTGGGGTCCTAGGGCCTGTCCACCTTTGGCCTCAAGAGCCTGTCCATGCCCCTATCCTGCGGGGTGCGCGCCCTCAAGGCCAGCGGCACCCCTAGAGGGTTTGGGCCGGCCCCTTCTCAAAGGACCAGCGCCTCCCCCGGCTTCAGAACCCGGCCCTCTACCCCCATCTCCCCGGCCCTTTGCGCGAAGGCCTCCCCGTCTTGCTGGATGGGGGGGAAGGTGTTGTAGTGGATGGGCACCACCCTCTTGGGCCTGAGGAGCTCCAGGGCCTTCAAGGCGTCTTCCGGACCCATGGTGAAGTGGTCGCCGATGGGCAAAAGGGCCAGGTCCAGCCCCAGTTCCCCGATGAGGCGCATGTCGGCGAAGAGGGCGGTATCCCCGGCGTGGTAGATGCGCTTGCCCCCGAGCTCCACCACCACCCCCATGGGCATGCCACCGTAGGTGCCGTCGGGGAAGCTGGAGGAGTGCCAGGCGGGGAACCACTTGAGCCACCCCCCTGGGAAGCGGTAGGTGCCCCCGAGGTTCATGGGCACGCTCTTGGCCCCATGCCGCTCCGCGTAGGTGGCGATCTCGAAGGTGGAGACCACCACCCCGCCCTTTTTGGAGAGGGCCACGCTGTCGCCGAAGTGGTCCCCGTGGGCATGGGTGACCAGGATCAGGTCCGCCTGCACCTCCCCCACCCCTAGGGGGGCCAGGGGATTGCCCGTGAGAAAGGGGTCGATGACCAGCCGGGTCTTACCGTCGGAGAGCCATACCGCCGAGTGGCCCAGGTACCGGACTTCCGGCATACCCGCCTCCTTTGAGGAGCACTATACCGGAGAACGGCTGCGGTGGGAAAGGGCCTCGAGGGCCCTGAGGAGCAGGGCCTCCAGGATGCGGCCGAAGGCCCGCTCCCCCCAGCTTTGCCCCGGGGGTAGCACCAGGGCCACTTCCAGCTCCAGCTCCAGCCCCTCCCGGGTGGGGCGGGCCCACCCCTCCACCCACAGGCAGGGCGGAGGGAGGGGAAGGGCCACCAGCCTCTCTCCCTCCAGGCGGGCCCGGAAAGGCAGGCGCACCTCCCCCAAGGCGGGGCTTTCCTGCCGCAGGAGGCCCCGGACCTCCGGACCCTCCAGGCGGACCTCCAGGGGCAGGCCTTGGGGGGCGTGGCCGTTTAGGGTGAGGCGCAGGCGGGCCTTCATCCTTCCACCCACTCCACCCGGATGCGCCCCTCCTCCGCCAGACGGGCCACCTCGGCGTCGGGGATGTTCAGAAGCCGGGGCAGCTCCCGGAAGCGCGGGGTGGCCGAGGCTAGGCCCACACGCACCACCAGGACCTCCTCCTCCTCCGCCCGGCCGATGCGCCAGACCAGGTGCTGGCCCAGGGCTTCCAAAAGGTCCTTCTCCACCCTTCCAGTCTACCCGGGGCGGGGGAGAATGGGAGCTATGCCCCCAGGGGAGGTGGCCTTTTCCCACCCTGCGCCCCTGGTCTTCTGGGCGGGGGCAGGGCTTCTGGGCCTGGGGCTCGCTTCCGGAGGTGTCCTGGGCAGCCTCCCTCTTCCTCTTTCCCTGGTGGTGGCTGGGGCGGGGATTCCGGCTTGCCCTCTTCCCGGCCGAGTGCAGGAGTTGGAGGTGGCCTTCTGGCCTGCGGGGCCCTTTTTCCGGGGGCGGCGTGCCCTACTCCTTGGCCTGCGAAAGGGCAAGCGCTTGCCGCTTCCCGTGCCTGGACGGGAGGCCTGGCGGGACCGGATCAAAGGACTTCCAGCAGGGCGAACTTCAGGTAATGGGTCTCCGGATGGTTGAGGAGGACGGGGTGGTCCCATCCCTGGCCCCGTTTTTCCACCACCCTCAGGGCCCGGTGGGCGTCCGCCGCGGCCTCGGCCAGCATTTGGTAGAAAAGGGGCTCCGTGAGGTGGTGGCTGCAGCTGGCCGTAGCCAGGATGCCGCCTTCCTTGAGGAGCTTGAGGGCCCGGAGGTTCACCTCCTTGTAGGCCCTATAGGCTCGCTCCAAGTCCTTCTTGCCCTTGGCGAAGGCCGGAGGGTCCAGAACGATGAGATCAAAGCGTTCCCCCGCCTTTTCCAAGGAGCGCAGAAAGTCAAAGGCATTGGCCTCTACGGTTCTCAGGGGGAGGCCGTTGAGCCTGGCGTTCTCCTCCGCGCGCCCTAAGGCCTCGGCGGAGGAGTCCACGGCGATCACCTCCCGGAAGCCCAGGGCCAGGTGCAAGGCAAAGCCCCCGGCGTAGCTGAAGGCGTCCAGGGCCCTCTCCCCGGAGAAACGCTCCATGAGGAGGCGGTTGTCCCGCTGGTCCAGGTAGGCCCCTGTCTTCTGGCCTCCCCGGAGGTCCACCAGGTAGCGGATCCGGCCTTCCCGCACCGTCACCCGCTCGGGCACCTCGCCCCAAAGGGGACGCACGTAGAGGGACAGGCCCTCCAGCCCCCGCACCTTGGCGTCGTTCTTGGCCAGGACGCTCGCCGCGTAGGGCTTGAGCCTTTCCGCCACCCGGGGGAGAAGGTCCTCCCAGGCGTGGGCGGTGGCCTGGACCACCGCGTGGCCCGCGTAGTAGTCCACCACCAGTCCCGGAAGCAGGTCCCCCTCGGCGTGGGCCAGGCGGAAGCCCCCCTGGGGCTCGCGCTCCAGGGCCTCCCTGCGGCGGAGGAGGGCCCGGTCCAGGTTTTCCAGGAGGGCTTCTGCCGGGTCGGCGGCGGGATGGAAGCGGAAGGCCCGCACGCTGAGGTCGCTTTGGGGGTTGTAAAGGGCTAGGGCCAAAAAGCGCCTGCCCCAGTAGACGGGAAAGAGGCCTGGGGTTTCCGGCCCGGAAAGGACATCCCGGCGGAACACCCAGAGGTGTCGGGCAAGGAGCCTTTGGGCGCCGCGTTCGTTGACGAGGATGCGCATCGCCTAAGTATACTTAGGCGGGGTTGGTTGACGCCGGCCCCAGGGGCCGGTAATATGGCCGGCGGGCGCGTTTTGCACATCTTTTCACGAAATGGAGGGGCAATGGGAGGCCTGGGACTTATAAAGAGTCTAGCGGAGAAGGAGCAGGAGCTCCTGGCCCGCCTGGAGGCCACCAGAAAGGAAGCGGAGGACCTGGTGCGCCGGGCGGAGGAGGAGGCCCAAGCCCTCCTGCGGGAGGCCGAGGCCAAGGCCGAGGCCCTGGAGGCCGAGTACCGAAAGAGGGAGGCTCGGGAGACCGAGGCCATCCTGGCCCGCTATCGGGCCCAAGCCGAGGCCGAAGCCCAGGCCCTGCGGGAACGGGCGGCCTCCCGGCTGGAGGAGGCTGTGGCCCTGGTGCTCAAGGAGGTCCTGCCGTGATCGCCCCCATGGAGAAGCTGGTTCTCGCCGGCCCCAAGGGCCGGGCTAGGGAGCTTCTCCAAAGCCTCCAGGGGGCGGGGGTGGTCCACCTGGAGACCCTCCGGGTAAGGGAGCTCGCCGAGTACCGCCTCTCTCCCGAGGAGCGGGAGGAGTTAAGGCGGTGGGAAGGGGTGGCGGCGGGGGCTGAGCACACCCTGACCCTCCTGGGCCTGGAGCCTGAGGCTACCAGGCCTTTCCCCGAGGACCTCGAGGCCGCCGAGCGGGCCCTTAAGCCCATCCAAGCCCAGGCGGAGGGCCTGCAGCGCCAGAAGCAGGAGCTGGAGGAAGAGCTTTCCCTAGCCCAGGCCTACCTGGAGCCACTGGAGAAGCTGGCCGCCTTGGCCCAGGGGCTGGACCGGAGCCCCTTTTTCCGGGTGGTGCCCTTCGTGCTCACGGCCAAGGAGCTGCCCTTGGTGGAGGGGCTTCTCCAGAAGACCTTGGAGGACCGCTTCCTCCTGGCCGCTGAGGCCTACGCCAAGGGGCTGGTCGCCTTGCTGGTGGTCCACCGCGGCGACCTGGAGGGGGCCAAGGCTGCCCTTTCCCGGGCAGGGGTGGCGGAGCTGCGCCTACCCGGCCCCTTGGGGGAGGTTCCCCTTTCGGAGGCGGTCAGGAGGTTGAGGAAGCGGGCGGAGGCCGCCCCTAAGGAGCTTTCCGAGGTGCGCCAGGCCCTCTTCCGTCTAGCGGGGGACGTTGCCTCCACCTTGAGGAGCCTCTGGACCCGGGCCAAGGACGAGGTGGTCCGCCTCAGGGCTCTGGAAGAGCTGGCCTCGGGGCGCTTTGGCTTCGCCCTCTTGGGGTACGTGCCGGTGAGGGCCAAATCCAGAGTGGAAGAGGCCCTCGCCCGGCATAAGGACACCGTGGTCTACGCCTTCGAGCCCGTGGACGAGCACCATGAGGCGGACCACGTCCCCGTGGTCCTGGACAACCCCCCCTGGGCCAAGCCCTACGAGTTCCTGGTGGCGGCCCTCAACCTCCCCAAGTACGGTACCCTGGACCCCACCCCTTTCGTGGCCGTCCTCTTTCCCTTCTGGTTCGGTTTCATCATGGGGGACATCGGCCACGCCCTCCTCTTCGCCCTCCTGGGCCTTTGGCTTGGGGGGTATGTGCGCCGGGGGGAGACCCTGCGTATCGATCTCTTTGCCCTGCGCCTTCCCCCCAAGGCGCTCGCTGGCCTTTTGCAGATCCTCTGGTTCATGGTCTTCTGGAGCTTGGTCTTCGGTTTCGTCTACGGCAAGTTCTTCGGCACCTTGGGCAAGCACCTCCACCTCTTCGGCACCAAGGACAAACCGGGGCTCTTGCCCTTCCCCCTGGTGGACCGTACGGATATCGCCAATACCTTCGCCCTCCTCTTGGGCTTCACCTTGGTCATGGGGGGGGCCTTGGTCCTTTGGGGCTTCGTGGTGCGTATGCGGCTGGCCCTTCGCCACCGCCACCTCGGACACTTCTGGGAGGCTTTGGGCTACGCCGGAGGGGTGGTGGCCCTGCTGGTCCTCCTGTGGAACATCCTCTTCGGGGTTTCCGTGGCCGGGCTTATGCCCTTGGTGTACGCTGGCTTGGGCCTCTTCCTGGCGGGGATGGTTTTAAGCCGCCAGGTTTTGATGCTCCCCGAGCTTCCCACCCAGGCGGGGCACGTGGTTTCCTTTGCCCGTCTTTACGCGGTGGGGGTGGCCAAGGCCATCATGGTGGGACTGTTCACTGACGTGGGCTGGAACCTGGGCCAGGGGGGGGTTTTCTGGGCCCTTTTGGGCTTCCTGGTGGCCGCGCTTTTGCATCTCTTCATCCTCCTCCTGACCACCTTGGGCCACATGCTCCAGGCTTTGCGTCTTCTTTGGGTGGAGTACTTCACCAAGTTCGGCTTCTACGAGGAGAACGGCAGGCCTTACCGGCCGTTCAAAAGCGTCCGCGAGGCGCAGTAGACTGAAGGAGGTATGGAGATGAAGAAGCTTCTCGTGGTGTTGGTTCTGGCTTTCGGCGCGTTGGCCTTCGCCCAGGACGGCTCCGGGGATCGGGGCCTGATCGCCGTAGGGGCAGGGTTGGCCATCGGCCTAGCCGCCCTGGGTACGGGGCTGGCCCAGGCCCGCATTGGTGCCGCGGGCCTGGGAGCTATCGCCGAGGACCGGGCCAACTTCGGTCCCGCCCTCATCTTCTTGCTCCTGCCGGAGACCCTGGTAATCTTTGGCTTGCTCATCGCTTTCCTCCTCAACGCCAAGGTCTAGCCCTTTCCGAGGCCCCGTCCCCGCCAAGGGGGACGGGGCCTTTCACCAAGGAGGGAAGATGTCCAAGCTGGAAGCCATTTTGAGCCGGGAGGTGGAGTCGGAAATCCAGGCCCTCCTAGAAGAGGCCCGGGCTAAGGCGGAAGCCCTTCGTCAAGAGGCGGAAACCAAAGCCGAATCCCTGGTTAGCGGCAAGCAGCGGGTTTTGGAGGCCCAGCTTCAGGCGGCTTTGCGCCGTGCCGAGAGCGCGGGGGAGCTTCTCCTGTCCACGTCCCGGGCGGAGGCCAAGGGCCAGGTGCTCTCCCGGGTGAAGGCCAGGGTCTGGGAAGCCTTGGAGGCCCTCCCCTCGCGGGCTGAATGGCCTGAGGTGGTGCGCAAGCTGGCCGAGGAAGCCCTGATGGCCCTTCCGGAGCCTGTGGCCTTGGCCAGCCACGCCGACAACCTGCCTCACCTGGAGCCGCTGGCCCGGGAGCGGGGCCTGGAGCTCCGGCCTGACCCCGCCCTGCGCCTGGGGATCAGGGCCATCGGCAGAGGGGGCAAGACCCAGGTGGAAAATGCCCTGGAAAGCCGCCTGGAACGGGCGTGGGATGCCCTTTCCTCCCGGGTGGCCCAGGTGCTTTGGGGCTAGGCCATGGTGGAGGATTTCGCCTACCTGAACGCCCGGGTGCAGGCCCGCAGAGGCACCCTCCTCAAGGAGGCCTTTTTCCAGGAGGCCCTGGACCTTTCCTTCCCGGACTTTCTCCGCCTCCTTTCCGAGAGCGTGTACGGCGGGGAGCTTTCTGGCCAAGGCCTGCCCGAGGTGGACCGCGCCATAGGGCGCACCCAGGCCCGTCTGGTAGGGGATCTGCCCCGGCTGGTGGCTGGAGGGGTACGAGAGGCGGTGAGCTTTCTCCTCTTGCGCAACGACCTCTACAACCTGCAGGCTATCCTGCGGGCTAAGGCCACGGGGCGTTCCTTTGAGGAGGTGCTCCTGCTTCCCGGCACCTTAAAGGAGGCCCTGTGGCCTCAGGTATTTGCCGCTGCGGACGCCGCGGGGATGGCCCAGGTGTTGGCGGTGGCTGGCCACCCCTTGGCCCGGGTGCTTCGCAGCGTCCTCCGGGAGACCCAGGACCTGGCCCGGGTGGAGGCCCTCTTGGCCAAGCGCTTCTTTGAGGAGGTGGCCAAGGCCGCCCGCTCTTTGGAGGAGCCGGTTTTGCGGAACCACCTGGCCCTCGAGGTGGATGCAGAGAACCTGCGCACCGCTTTTAAGCTCCAGGGCGAGGACGCGTCTGTGGAAAGCGTTTTCATTCGGGGGGGGCGCTTCGTGGATCGGGTGCGTTTCGCCAGGCTCCTGGAAGGGGATTACGCCGTTTTGGATGAGCTGGCGGGTACCCCCTTTGCTCCCCTCTCCGGGGTGCGGGAGCTTAGGGCCTTGGAGAAGCGTTTGCGGTGCGTGCTCCTGGCGGAGGCCCGCAAGGGGGCCGTGGATCCCCAGGGGGCGGGTCCGGTACTGGCCTATGTTAAGGAGAGGGAGTGGGAGGCCATGCGCCTGAGGCTTTTGGTGAGGCGGGCTTACTTTGGGCTACCCCGCGCCCAGGTGGAGGAGGAGGTGAGGTGCCCGTGAGGATGGCGGTCATCGCCGATCCGGACGCCGCCCAGGGGTTCCGTCTGGCGGGCCTCGAGGCCTACCCCGCCGCCAGCCCCGAGGAGGCCAGGGCCCGGCTGGAGGAGCTGGTGCAGGCGGGAGGCTACGCCCTGGTGGCCGTGGACGGAGGGCTTTTGCCCGAGCCGGAGCGGGCGGTGGAAAGGCTCATGCGGGGCCGGGACCTGCCCGTTCTCCTCACCATCCCCGGTCTCAAGGAGGCCTTCCAGAGGCCCGATGTGGAGGGTTACATGCGGGAGCTGGTGCGGCGCACCATCGGCTTCGACATCAAGCTGTAAAATGGAGGGACGATGATCCAGGGCGTCATCCAGAAGATCGCGGGCCCGGCGGTGATCGCCAAGGGCATGACCGGGGCCCGGATGTACGACATCTGCAAGGTGGGCCAGGAGGGCCTGGTGGGGGAGATCATCCGCCTGGACGGGGACACGGCCTTCGTCCAGGTCTACGAGGACACCTCGGGCCTCAAGGTGGGGGAGCCCGTGGTCTCCACCGGCCTCCCCCTGGCGGTGGAGCTGGGCCCGGGGATGCTCAACGGCATCTACGATGGCATCCAGCGCCCTCTGGAACGCATTCAAGAGAGCACCGGCATCTACATCACCCGGGGCGTGGTGGTCCACGCCCTGGACCGGGAGAAGAAGTGGGCCTGGACCCCCAGGGTGAAGCCGGGGGACGAGGTGAGAGGGGGCATGGTCCTCGGCACCGTGCCCGAGTTCAACTTCACCCACAAGATCCTGGTGCCCCCGGACGTGAGGGGCCGGGTCAAGGAAGTGAAGCCCGCCGGGGAGTACACGGTGGAGGAGCCGGTGGTGGTCCTGGAGGACGGCACCCCCCTCAAGATGTACCACACCTGGCCCGTGCGCCGCGCCAGGCCCGTAGGGCGGAAGCTCGACCCCAACACCCCCTTCCTCACGGGCATGCGCATCCTGGACGTCCTCTTCCCCGTGGCCATGGGAGGGACCGCCGCCATCCCGGGGCCCTTTGGCAGCGGCAAGACCGTGACCCAGCAGTCCCTGGCCAAGTGGTCCAACGCCGACGTGGTGGTCTACGTGGGTTGCGGGGAGCGGGGCAACGAGATGACCGACGTCTTGGTGGAGTTCCCCGAGCTCACCGACCCCAAGACCGGGGGGCCCCTCATGCACCGCACCGTGCTCATCGCCAACACCTCCAACATGCCCGTGGCCGCCCGGGAGGCCAGCATCTACGTGGGGGTGACCATCGCCGAGTACTTCCGCGACCAGGGCTTCGCCGTGGCCCTCATGGCCGACTCCACCAGCCGCTGGGCCGAGGCCTTGCGGGAGATCTCTAGCCGCCTGGAGGAGATGCCCGCGGAGGAGGGCTACCCCCCTTACCTGGCCGCCCGGCTGGCCGCCTTCTACGAGCGCTCGGGCAAGGTGGTCACCCTGGGGGGCGAGGAGGGGGCGGTGACCATCGTGGGCGCGGTTTCCCCTCCCGGCGGGGACATGTCCGAGCCCGTGACCCAGTCCACCCTGCGCATCGTGGGGGCCTTCTGGCGGCTCGATGCCTCCCTGGCCTTCCGCCGCCACTTCCCGGCTATCAACTGGAACGGCTCCTACTCCCTCTTCACCGGGGCCCTGGACCCCTGGTACCGGGAGCACGTGGCCCCCGATTACCCGGAGCTCCGAGACGCCATCTCCGAGCTCCTGCAACGGGAGGCGGGCCTGCAGGAGATCGTGCAGCTCGTGGGCCCCGATGCCCTGCAGGACGCGGAGCGCCTGGTCATCGAGGTGGGGCGCATCATCCGCGAGGACTTCCTGCAGCAAAACGCCTACCACGAGGTGGACGCCTACTGCTCCATGGGCAAGGCCTACGGCATCATGAAGATGATCCTCACCTTCTACAAGGAGGCGGAGGCCGCCATCCGGCGGGGGGTGACCATCGACGAGATCCTCGGCCTGCCCGTCACGGAGCGCATGGCCCGGGCCCGTTACGTGAGCGAGGAGGAGTTCCCCCGCTACCTCCAGGAGGCCATGGGGGAGATCGAGGGGGCCTTCAAGGCCCTGGCCTAAGGAGGGAAGATGGACCTTCTGAAGAAGGAGTACACGGGCATCACCTACATCTCGGGGCCTCTCCTCTTCGTGGAAAACGCCAAGGACCTGGCCTACGGGGCCATCGTGGACATCAAGGACGGCACCGGCCGGGTTCGCGGCGGCCAGGTGATCGAGGTCTCCGAGGAGTACGCGGTCATCCAGGTGTTCGAGGAGACCACGGGGCTGGACCTGGCCACCACCAGCGTGAGCCTGGTGGAGGACGTGGCCCGGCTGGGGGTTTCCAAGGAGATGCTGGGCCGGCGCTTCAACGGCATCGGCAAGCCCATCGACGGCCTGCCCCCCATCACCCCGGAGAAGCGCCTCCCCATCGTGGGCCTGCCCCTGAACCCCGTGGCCCGCAGGAAGCCGGAGGAGTTCATCCAGACCGGCATTTCCACCATCGACGTGATGAACACCCTGGTCAGGGGGCAGAAGCTCCCCATCTTTTCCGGCTCGGGCCTCCCCGCCAACGAGATCGCCGCCCAGATCGCCCGCCAGGCCACGGTGCGCCCCGACCTCTCCGGGGAGGGGGAGAAGGAGGAGCCCTTCGCCGTGGTCTTCGCCGCCATGGGGATCACCCAGCGGGAGCTCTCCTACTTCATCCAGGAGTTCGAGCGCACCGGGGCCCTGAGCCGCTCCGTCCTCTTCCTGAACAAGGCGGACGACCCCACCATCGAGCGCATCCTCACCCCCCGCATGGCCCTCACCGTGGCGGAGTACCTGGCCTTTGAGCACGACTACCACGTGCTCGTGATCCTCACGGACATGACCAACTACTGCGAGGCCCTGCGGGAGATCGGGGCGAGCCGCGAGGAGATCCCCGGGCGCCGCGGATACCCCGGCTACATGTACACGGACCTGGCCACCATCTACGAGCGGGCCGGGGTGGTGGTGGGCAAGAAGGGGTCCGTGACCCAGATTCCCATCCTCTCCATGCCCGACGACGACCGCACCCACCCCATCCCTGACCTCACGGGCTACATCACCGAGGGGCAGATCCAGCTCTCCCGGGAGCTCCACCGCAAGGGCATCTACCCGCCCATCGACCCCCTGCCTTCCCTCTCCCGGCTCATGAACAACGGGGTGGGGAAGGGCAAGACCCGGGAGGACCACAAGCAGGTTTCCGACCAGCTCTACTCCGCCTACGCCAACGGGGTGGACATCCGCAAGCTGGTGGCCATCATCGGCGAGGACGCCCTCACGGAGAACGACCGCCGCTACCTGCAGTTCGCCGAGGCCTTCGAGCGCCACTTCGTCAACCAGGGGCAGGGGAACCGCTCCATCGAGGAGAGCCTGCAGATCGCCTGGAGCCTGCTCTCCATGCTGCCCCAGGGGGAGCTCAAGCGTATCTCCCGGGACCACATCGGCAAGTACTACGGGCAGAAGCTGGAGGAGGTCTGGGGTACCCAGGCCCTATGAGCCTCTCCCGGCCCCGGATGGGGGCCCCTAAGGAGGAAAGGGCATGAGCCAGGTGAGCCCAACCCGGATGAACCTCCTGCAGCGGCGTGGGCAGCTTCGCCTCGCCCAGAAGGGGGTGGACCTCCTCAAGAAGAAGCGGGATGCTCTGGTGGCGGAGTTCTTCGGCCTGGTGCGGGAGGCCATGGCCGCCAGGCAGGCCCTGAACCGGGCCGCGGAGGAGGCCTACGGTACCCTGCTCCTGGCCCAGGCCTTCGACGGACCGGAAGGGGTGGCCGCCGCCACCCTGGGGGTGTCCCCCCTGGAGGGGGTGGGGGCCGAGGTGGAGAACGTCTGGGGCAGCAAGGTGCCGAGGCTCCGGGTGGCCTTCCCCAACGGGGCCTTCCTTTCCCCTGTGGGTACCCCTACCTATACCCTCGAGGCCCAGCGGGCCTTCCGTCGCTACGCCGAGGCCCTGGTCCAGGTGGCCAACACGGAAACCCGTCTCAAGAAGATCGGGGAGGAGATCCGGAAGACCACCCGCCGGGTGAACGCCCTGGAGCAGGTGGTGATCCCCGGGATCCGGGGGCAGATCCGCTTCATCCAGCAGGTGCTGGAGCAGAGGGAAAGGGAGGACACCTTCCGCCTGAAGCGCATCAAGGGCAAGATGGAAGCCCGGGAGGCGGAGGCGGAAGGGGCACGGCCAAACTCCCAGCTGGAGATTGGAGCTGGGCTTTAGGGGCCTTGGTGGTGGGTGGCTGAAAGGCCCCGGACCGAAGGGTCCGGGGCCTCGAGCCCTTGGCCCTATTCGGGCTTGGCCTCCTTCAGCATGTTGAGGAGCACGGTCTGCAGGATGCCCCCGTTCTTGTAGTAGTCCACCTCCACCTCCGTGTCCAGGCGGGCGATGGCCTTAAAGCGCACCTCGGTGCCGTCCTCCCTCCTCGCCACCACCTCCACCTCCTTGCGGGGGGAGAGGTCGGCAAGGCCCAGGAGGTCGTAGACCTCGTAGCCGGTGAGGCCTAAGGTTTCCCGGTTCTCCCCGGGGAGGAACTCCAGGGGCAGGACCCCCATGCCCACCAGGTTGGAGCGGTGGATGCGCTCGAAGCTCTCCGCTAGGACCGCCTTCACCCCCAGGAGGTAGGTGCCCTTGGCGGCCCAGTCGCGGCTACTGCCGGTGCCGTACTCCTTGCCGGCGATGACCAAAAGGGGCGTGCCCTCGGCCTTGTAGCGCATGGCCACGTGGTAGACGAAGTCCACCTCCCCCTCCGGAAGCTTCTTGGCGAAACCTCCTTCCACCCCATCCAGCATCAGGTTCTTGATGCGGATGTTGGCGAAGGTGCCCCGCATCATCACCTCGTGGTTGCCCCGGCGGGAGCCGTAGGAGTTGAACTCCTCCGGCTTGACTCCACGGGCGATCAGGTACTGGCCCGCGGGGCTCTTCACGGGGATGGCCCCGGCGGGGGAGATGTGGTCCGTGGTCACGGAGTCCCCCAGGACCAAAAGCGCCCTGGCCCCCCGGATATCCCCCACCTGGCGCCGGCCCAGCGCCTCGAAGAAGGGGGGGTTCTGGATGTAGGTGCTCCCGGGGTCCCAGCCGTAAAGCTCCCCGGTGGGGGCAGGCAGGGCCTGCCAGCGCTCGTCCCCCTCGAAGACCTTGCTGTACTCCTTCCGGAAGAGCTCGGGGTCCAGGGTCCGCCCGATGGCCTCCCGGATCTCCTCCATGGAGGGCCAGATGTCCTTGAGGTAGACGGGCCTGCCGTTGGGGTCATGGCCCAGGGGCTCGGTGGCGAAGTCGATGTCCATGCGCCCCGCCAGGGCGTAGGCCACCACCAGCATGGGGCTCGCCAGGTAGTTGGCCTTCACGTGGGGGTTGATGCGCCCTTCAAAGTTGCGGTTGCCGGAGAGGACCGCCGCCACCACCAGGTCCCCCTGCTCCACCGCACGGGCGATCTCCTCGGGCAGGGGGCCGGAGTTGCCGATGCAGGTGGTGCAGCCGTAGCCCACCACATGGAAGCGGAGGGCTTCCAGGAAGGGGAGGAGGCCGCTGTTCTCCAGGTAGTCCGTCACCACCTTGGAGCCCGGGGCCAGGGAGCTCTTCACCCAGGGCTTGGTGGTGAGCCCCGCCTCCACCGCCTTCTTGGCCAAAAGCCCCGCCCCCAGCATCACCGTGGGGTTGGAGGTGTTGGTGCAGCTGGTGATGGCGGCGATGACCACCGAGCCGTGCCCAAGCTCAAACTCCTCGTCCTGGCGCTTCACCAGCACCTTTTTGTCCAGCTGGTCCGGGGTAAGCCCGAAGCCCCTTTCCTTCACCGGCTTGGTGAGGTGCGCCAGGAAGCTCCCCTTCACCTCCTTGAGGGGCACCCGGTCCTGGGGCCGCTTGGGGCCGGCCAGGGAGGGCTCCACCGTGGAGAGGTCCAGCTCCAGGTGCTCGGAGTAGCGCACCCTTTCCTCGGCCTCCGGGGTACGGAAGAGGCCTGCCGCCTTGGTGTAGGCCTCCACCAGGGCGATGAGCTCCTCCGGGCGGCCCGTGAGCCTCAAATAGTTCAGGGTTTCCTCGTCCACGGGGAAGAAGCCCATGGTGGCCCCGTACTCGGGGGCCATGTTGGCGATGGTGGCCCGGTCGGCCAGGGAGAGCTTGGCCACCCCGGGGCCGTAGAACTCCACGAACTTGCCCACGACCCCGTGTTTACGGAGCATCTCGGTGATGGTGAGGACGAGGTCGGTGGCGGTGGCCCCTTCGGGAAGCTCCCCAAAGAGCTTGAAGCCCACCACCTTGGGGGCCAGCATGTAGTAGGGCTGGCCCAGCATGACCGCCTCCGCCTCGATGCCCCCCACCCCCCAGCCCAGGACCCCGAGGCCATTGACCATGGTGGTGTGGCTGTCCGTGCCCACCAGGCTGTCGGGGAAGGCCAGGGTGAGGCCGTCCCGCCTTTCGGTCATCACCACCTGGGCCAGGTACTCCAGGTTCACCTGGTGGACGATGCCCGTTCCCGGGGGCACCACGCGGAAGTTCTCCAGGGCGTTTTGCGCCCACTTGAGGAGGAGGTAGCGCTCCCGGTTCCGCTCGTACTCCTTCTCCACGTTGTAGAAGAAGGCGTAAGCGGTGCCGAAGGCGTCCACCTGCACCGAGTGGTCGATGACCAGGTCGGCGGGCACCACGGGGTTGATGCGCTTAGGGTCACCCCCTTGCCGGGCGATGGCCTCCCGCATGGCCGCCAGGTCCACCACCGCGGGTACGCCGGTGAAGTCCTGGAGGATGACCCGGGCCAGCTTCAGGGGCACGTTGATCTCCCCGGGCTCCGGTTGCCAGCGGGCCAGGGCCTCGATGTCCTCCCGGGTCACCTGGTAGCCGTCCTCGTTCCTGAGGAGGCTTTCCAGCATGACCCGAACGGCGAAGGGGAGGCGGCTCACCTCCGTCAGGCCGCGCCTCTCCAGCTCCGTGGGGTCGAAGTACGCGTAGGTGCCGCTAGGCGTTTCCAGGGTCTTTAGGGTCTTGAAGCTGTCCTTCATGCCCGCTCCTTTCCCTTCCCCCGAGGGGTCGAGGGCCGCACCAGCCAGTGGGTTTTGGGGGGAAGTTTCCCGAGGGGGGGCGCCCGCCCCGGCACCCCCCTAGCATAGCACGCTAGGGCAGGACCAGGGGAGCCGCTCCAACGAGCCGCTCGGGGGCGGCGTAGAGGCGGTAGCCGGTTTGGCGCACGTAGCAGGCCAGGGTGAGGCGGTAGTGCCGGGCCAGGGCCACCGCCCGGTCCATGGCCCCGGTGCGGCTTGCCAGGAGAGGGGCCTTCAGGGCCACGGCCTTGGCCGCCATCTCCTCCGAGACCCGCCCGGTGATGGCGATGAGGCAGGGCTCCCCCATCCGCCCTTCTAGGAGGAGCCAGCCCGCGAGCCGGTCCACGGCGTTGTGGCGGCCGATGTCCTCGGCCACGTGAAGGAGGCGGCCCTGCAGGTCGAAGAGGGCCGCCCCGTGGATGCCCCGGGTCCGCCGGTAGCCCGAGGCCGCCTCCTGGAGCTGGGCCACCATGCGCAGGGGCAGCTCGGGGTCCAGGGCCTCCCCCGGGGGTAGGGGTTGGAGGGGGCGGGAACCGTAGTGGCCGATCCCGGCGGCGCAGCCCGCGTAGCGGTGGGGCCTCAGGGGGGGCGGGGGGTAGGGGAGGTCCACGTGGAGGCGCCGGGCCTCGAGGTCTAGCCGGTAGCGCACCTCCTCCAGCGCCCCAAACACCCCGGAAAGCCAGAGGTGCCCCAGGCCCAAGGCCACTTCCCCCCCGGGACTGCAGGCCAGGGAGAGGTAGGGGGCCCCATTCAGGTGGATCTCCAGCTGCCCCTCCTGGGGCAGCTCGAAGCTTCCCGGCAGGAACTCACCCCGGCGGTACTCGTACATCCTCACGTGCCTCCAGGAGGGGCACCTGGGCCCTGAGCCAGGGCAGGTCCAGTCCCTCGGCGATGGCCACCTGCTGGGCTAGGAGGCGGTGGCCGCAGGCGTGGCAGCGGTAGAGGCGAAGGCCCCTTTCCCCGGGCAGGTAGTCCAGACGGTAGGGGTCGGTGTTGCCGCAGGCGGGGCACCCCACCCGGAGGTACAGCCAGCGGGTGTCGCAGCGGCTGCACACCAGGTAGCGGTGCCCGTCCCCTTCCAGGTAGGCCACGTCGGCCTCCCCCCCGCAAATGGGGCAGCGCCGGGGATAGGGGTAGGTGGGGGGCACCCGGGCTTCCTCCACCGCTTCCCGGGGCAGCCGGCCTTTTCCCAGGGGAACCAGGTGGCGCCGCAGGGCGTGGTGAAGACAAAGGGCCAGCAGGGCTTCCTCCTCGGGGGAAAGGCCTGGGGGAGGCTCGATCCCTCCCTGGGCCAAAGCCTCTTCCAACCAGGCTTCCACTCGGGCTGGGTCCAGGCCTTGCAGCCTGCGCGCCGCCCCCTCTAGGGCGGGCAGGTGGCGCCGCACCGCTGCCAGTACCTCCAGGAAGACCCGATGCCCCTTGGGGAAGCGTCCCTTTTGTGGGGGAGGGGCCTCGAGGCTTTCCAGTTCTCGTAACAGGTTCTCCAGGCTCACGGTTCAAATCTGACCGCTCATGAGGACCACGTGCCGCAGGAGGAGGCCGCCGGCCAGCACCAGGCCCGGAGCGAGGGCCAGCCGGCCGCGCCTGCGCAGCAAGGCCATGGGCAAGGCCAGACCCAGGAGGACGAAGCCCCAGAAGGCCCAGGCCAGGCTTCCCATCAGGGCCGCGTTCACAGAGGCTCGGGCCACGGGATAGACCCAAAGCAGGTGGAGGCCCAGGAGAAGCAGGGTGAGGAGGCTGAAGCGGAGCGCCAGGGCCGTAAGGGACTCCCGCCGGACCCCCAGCAGGTAAAGGGCCGCCGCCCCGGTGGCGAAGACCGAGGCCAGGAAGATGAAGGGCATGAGGGGGGTGGCGCTCCAGAAGGGCTTGTTCATGCTGCCGTAAAGGAGCACCCCAGGGTAGAGGCCAAGCAGGAGCAAAAGGACCGCCAGGAGGCCGTAAAAGCGCCGTAGGAACGCCAGCCGCCAAAGCCCCAGGAGGAGGAGGGGCACGGCCAGGAGGAGAAGGACCGCCCCCACCCAGGTGACCGAGCTCAGGCCCGTGGCTAGGTTGTGGGTCGTTCCCCCCAGGAACATGTTGGCGAAGCGCAAGGGCTGGCCCAGGTCGATGGTGAGGATGGCCCCGCCCAAGGCCAGGACGGCGAAGGCCAGGAGGGCCGGCTTGCGCAGGCTTTCTGGGGCCAGGAGGCCCCGCCTGACCATCATGGCCGCCAGCACAAAGGCCCCCACGCCTGCCCCGGCCAGCCAGAAGTACAGGGTGATCCAGAAGGGCCAGTCTGCGTGGACCCCGAGGGGGTTGGGGTAGTAGATCCCGATCTGGAGGGTGAGGAGAGAGGGGGGCATCACGCTTCCTCCTCCTTGTCCTTCTGCAGAGCCTCCCGCCGTTCGCTGAGCCAGCGGAAGCCCAGGAGGGAAAGGGCAGCCGCCGCCAGGGCACCGAAGCTCCACTTCTCCACGGTCTTGGCCCGCTGGCCCTTGACCGCCGTGGGTAGGCCGTAGGCCGAGGGGTGCTCCCGCAGGACGTACATTACGTGGGTGCCCCCGGCCTGATCCCCGTAGAGGTTGGCCCGGGGGTAACCCCTGGCCTTGAGCTCCTCCACCCGGCGCTCGGCATGGGCCCGCATCTCCTGGTAGCTGCCAAAGAGCAGGGCGTCCGTGGGGCAGGACTGGACGCAGGCGGGCTCCAGGCCGTTGTTGACCCGGTCGTAGCACAGGGTACATTTCTTGACCACCCCGGTCTTCTTGTCCATGTGCACCGCGTCCCAGGGGCAGGCCTGGACGCAGGCCCGGCAACCGATGCACTGCCGGTCGTCGATGAGCACCACCCCTCCGGGCCTAGGGGCGATGGCCCCGGTGGGGCAGGAGCCCACGCAGGGGGCGGAGGTGCAGTGCATGCAGGAGTTGCGGGTGAAGTGCCAGAAGATCTCCTCCCCCTGGGTGCCTTCGGTGAAGTGCATCTTGAGCCAGGTGTCGGCGGTGAGGAAAAGGGGGTTCTCGTAGGTGCCCCTGTTGGTGGTCTCCTCTCCGGGAAGGTCGTTCCACTGCTTGCAGGCCACCTGGCAGGCCTTGCAGCCGATGCAGCGGGCGGCGTCGAAGAGCATGGCGAAGTCCTGGCCCTTGGGGGCGGCCGCGTGGACCGGCAAAGGGATCTGAGCGCCAGCCATCTCTAGCCTCCTATCTCCGCGGGGGCGAGGCGCACCAGGGCCGCCTTGGTGCCGGGCATAAAGGTGTTGGGGTCGTGGGAGGAGGAGGTGAGAATGTTGGCGTTGGCCACCCGGCCCTGCAGGGCCTCGGGCAGCTTGCCCTGGTAGCCCCAGTGGATCACCAGGTTCACCTGGTGGGCCACCCTGTCCCCGAGCACCAGGGGGCGCATCCGGGGCGTCACCAAGGCCCGGGCGTAGGTGGCGCCGCGGGCACTTTCCAACCGGACCCACTGGCCGTTCCGGATGCCCAGCTCCCGGGCCAGCTCGGGGCTTATCTCCACGAAGGGGTCCGGCTGGAGCTCGAAGAGCCAGGGGACGTTCCGGGTCATCATGCCCGTGTGGAAGTGCTCCACCAGCCGCTTGGTGGTGAGGACGATGGGGAACTCCTCGGGCCCGCCCCAGGAGGTGACCCCTTCCACCCTCCACAGCTTGGCGATGGGGCTCGTGCCCTGGCCGTTCAGCCGGTTGGTCACCGGGGACTCAGGGGGCTCGTAGTGTTCCGGGAAGGGGCCGTCCACCATCTGGGCAGCGAAGAGCCGGCCCACCCCTTCGGGGAACATGATGAAGGGAAGGGTCCCGGGGGGGGCGGCCCCGTCGGGGACGTCCCCTTCCCAGCGGCCGGCCTCGGGGTTCCAGCGCACCAGCCATTTCCCGGGGTTGCGGGGGTTGCCCTGGAGGTCCACCGAAGCGCGGTTGTAGAGGATGCGTCGGTTGAGGGGCCAGGCAAAGCCCCAGTTATGGTAAAGGCCCAGGCCCAGGGGGTGGGTGTCCCTGGGGTCCCGCCGGGCCATCATGTTGCCTTCCTCGGTGAAGCAGCCCGTGTAGAGCCAGTTGCCGCAGGCGGTGGTGCCATCGTCCCTGAGTTCGGTGAAGGAGCTGAGCTGGCGGCCGGTACGCAGGTCCTTGCCGTTGATCTCCTTGGCGATCTCCTCCGTGACCTTGGGGGAGTAGTCCCACCAGGAGAGGCGCAGCAGGGGCTCGGGGAAGGCCCCGCCTTCCTCCCGGTAGAGCTGCCTCAGGCGCCTTAGGAGCTCGGTGAGGAACCAGATCTCATCCCGGGCCTGCCCGGGAGGATCCACCAGCTTGCTGGACCACTGGACCCAGCGCCCGGTATTGGTCATGCTCCCTTCCTTCTCCGCCCAGACCGCCGAGGGCAGGAGGAAGACCTCGGTGCGGTTTTGCGCTGGGTCGAAGCCCGGGCGCTTCCAGAAGGCGGCGGTTTCCGTTTCCATGGGGTCCAGGACCACCAGCCACTCCAGGCTCTCCAGGCCGCGCCAGATGGCCTTGGAATCCCCTCCGGAGACCGCGGGGTTCTGGCCGAAGGTGAAAAGCCCTTTGACCGCCCCCTTGAGGGCCCCGTAGAAGATGGCGTGGTGGGTATAGTCGGAGTCCTTGGCGGGGATGCCCCCCTTGTGGGGTCCCAGCTTGGGGAGGTAGCTGTAGGCTTCCTCGGGGTGAACCTCGGGCCACCAGGCCCGGAGCAGGCTGATGAAGTAGCGGGGGTAGTGCTGCCACCAGTTGACCGCTCCCGGGAGGACCGCCCGGGGCGTGCGGGTCCGGAGCCAGTCCTCCAGGGTGGGGTACTCCCGGGTAGGGATGCCCAGGTAGCCGGGCAGGTCGTGGTAGAGGAAGGCCATGTCCGTGGTGCCCTGGATGTTGCTGTGGCCGCGCATGGCGTTCACTCCGCCTCCGGGGATGCCGATGTTGCCCAAAAGGAGCTGGACGATGGCGTAGCCCCGGATGTGCTGGGCCCCGTAGGTGTGCTGGGTGGCCCCCATGGCATAGGTGATGACCCCGGCCCGGTCCGGCCGGCCGGTGGAGGCGTAAAGCTCGTAGGCAGCCAGAATCTTCTCCTTGGGCGCCCCCGTGACCGCAGCCACCGTGTCCAGGTCGTAGCGGCTGTACTGGCGCTTGAGGAGCTGGAACACCGTCTGGGGGTCCTCGAGGGTGGGGTCCCGCCGGACCATCCCGTTCTCGTCCAGCTGATAGCTCCAGGTGGAGCGGTCGTAGGCCCCGCGGTAGAAGGGGTTGTCCTCCAGGGGGACGAAGCCGCTGAAGACCCCGTCCAGGTCCGTGGCGGTCCGGAAGTCGGGGTGGACCAGGAAGGAGGCGTTGGTGTACTCCCGCACGTAGTACTCGTCGTAGAGCCCGTTGTCAAGGATGTACTTGATGAGGCCTCCCAGGAAGGCGATGTCCGTGCCCGTGCGGATGGGTACGTAGAGGTCAGCCACGGAGGCGGAGCGGTTGAAGGTAGGGTCCACCACGATGATCTTCGCTCCCCGTTCCTTGGCCTCCACGATCCAGCGGAAGGCCAGGGGGTGGTTTTCCGCCGGGTTGCCCCCTTGGATCAGGACTACGTCGGCGTTTTTGAAGTCGATGGAGTGGTTGGTCATGGCCCCGCGGCCGAAGCTGTTGCCCAGGGCGGGAACCGTGGTGGAGTGGCAGATGCGGGCCTGGTGCTCCAGGTACATACACCCCAGGGCCCGGAAGAACTTGGTGAGGGCGTAGGCCACCTCGCTGTGCAAGGTGGCGCAGCCCAGACCGGCGATGGCCTCGGTGCGGTTAACGGTGAAGCCGTCGTCGTCCTTTGCGATCCAGTGGCGATCGCGGGTGTCCTTGACGAGGCGGGCGATCCGGTCCAGGGCGAACTCCCAGTCCCGCTCCTCCCAGTCCTTAGCCCCGGGGGCGCGGTAGAGGACTTTGGTGTTGCGGAAGGGGCTTTGCAAAAAGCCCCGCATGCTGGTGCCCTTGGGGCAGAGGGCCCCTTGGTTGATGGGGCCGTTGGGGTTTCCCTCGATGTTCACCACCTTGCCCTCCTGGACGGCACCGATGGCGCTACACCCCACGGCGCAGTAGGGGCAGATGATGGGGATTTCCCCTACGGGCTTGTGCAGGACGGGCAAGGCCGAGGGGGAGAGGGCGGCCCTTGCGGAAAACCAAAAGGAGCCGGCAGCTACCCCCCCTCCGATCTTCAGGAACTTGCGGCGGCTTAGGGTTTCCTGGCCCATACACACCTCCTTGGGGGAATTCCAAGGGTTGCTCTAGGCTAGGAGGGGAATTCCTTAAGGCTGTATACCCCCCTTAGGGTTGTTGCGGGGAGTATAAAGGTCCCTACCCGGAGGGTCAAGCAGCAAGCTCACCTTTGCGGGACCCGGCCCCTTCACCAACGGGCGTCCGGGTCCCGCCACCCCTCCCCCAGGGAGGGGTCTTTGGCCTGCCCCGCCTGGGCCAGGAAATGGGCGTAGGCCAGGAGGCCTGCCAGGAAGGCAAGGGCGCTCATCCCCTTCAGCCAGGGGGCCAGGAGGCCCAAAAGGGGGAGCCCCGCTCCCAGCCGTAGAGCGAGGCGCTCCCCCCGTGCCAGGGCTTCCACGAACCCCGGACCCTGCCGGCCGATCTCCAGCAGGACGAGGCCCAGGTGGGCCAGAGCAGCGGTCGGCAAGAGCCAGGCCGGGAGCGTGGCGGGGTGGAGGAGGAGCAGGGTGGCCGCGCCCAGGGCCACGGCCTGGACCCCCAGGCTGAGGGGCAGCAAGGGGCTCAGCCACAAGGAGGTGGAGCCTACCTGGCGGAAAAGGTAGGCGGTGTAGGCCGCGTTCATGAGGGCCAGGGGCAGGCCGAGCCCTGCCAGGAGGGGGTAAAGCCCCGTCCAGTCCAGCAGGCTGACCAGGAGGTGCAGGCCCAGGAGCCCTCCGAAGGCGGTGAGCAGGTAGGCTCCCCGGGTGAGCCAGCTCTGGGGCCGTCCCAGGAGTACCTTGTAGAAGCGCTCGGGATGCCCTAGCTCGGAGACCAGCAGCCCGGCGGTGAGGACCAGGAAAAAGAGGGCCAAGAGGGGGATTTGCCAGCGCCAGAGGGGGTGGTCGGGGCCCAGATCCCCCAGGAGCAGAAGGGCACCGCCCACCAGGTAAAGGCCGCTGGCCAGCCCCTTGGTCCAGGTGTAGAGGCTCAGGCGGACATCCCAGGGTCTTTTCCGGGCCATGCTTCCATCTTCCATTATGGGGCGGCCGGGGCGGACCGCCGGGACTGGGGCAAGGGGGGCGCCTCCAGGCCCAGGCTCTCCAGAAAGAGGAGGACCTCCTCGGCGATCCCCCGCCAGAGCTCTTCCCGGGGCCGGGTGGCGGGCCGGTCTCCCCGCTGCGCCCCGTAGGCCCCGAAGCCCGCGTGGTTCAGGCCTTCCAGGAAGACCACCCGGGCGCCCCGGGGCAGGCGCCGGGCCTTTTCCCGGGCCTCCTCAGGGGGCAGGAGGCCGTCCTCCGTGCCGTAAAGGGCCAGGGTGGGGAAGCGCTCCCCCGAGAGGTCGGCCTCGGGGTAGCTGGCGAAGAGGACCAGAGGGAGGCCCTCCCGGGCGGCCACCTCCGCCGCGGCCACCCCGCCCAGGCTGTGCCCCCCTACCACCAGGGGAAGGCCGGGGTGGGCCCTCCCAGCCTCCAGGGCCCTTTCCCGGGCCAGGAGGGCGATGCCCGAGGGGACCTCCAGGAGGGCCACCAGGTACCCGGCCTCGGCCACGGGGGCCAGGACGGGGGCGTAGGCCAAAGGCTCCACCCGGGCCCCGGGGTAGAAGGCCAGGAGGGCCTTGGGGGCCCGGGGGATGAGCTCCAGACCGTACGGGGCCTCCCGCGCCTCCAGGCCGGGGCGGAGGAGGGCCTCCCGGGCCAGGCCCTCCGCCCTGAGGGGCCTGAGGAAGTGGTAGGACACCCCCACCACCCCCGCCGCCAGGAGGGTGGCGGCCAGGAGGAAGAGGAGGAGGAGCTTCCGGGCGTCCACGGCTCACCTCAGGGCAGGGGCTTCCTCCCTGGGCCTCTTTGCCCGCCGCCTCCCCTCGAAGGCGTAGAAGGCCGCGGGGACCACGAAGAGGGTGAGGAGGGCGGAGGTGGAAACCCCCCCTAGGATGATGGCCCCCAGGGGCCTGCGGTACTCCGTCCCCTCCCCTAGGGAAAGGAGGATGGGCAGGCTGATGACCAGGAGGGTCAGGGTGGTCATGAGGATGGGCCGGAAGCGGAGGCGGGCGGCCTCCAGCAGGGCCGTGCGCAGGTCGGTGGCCTCCAGCCGGCGCACGGTGAAGTCCAGGAGGAGGATGGCGTTTTTGGTGACCAGGCCGATGAGGATCACCAGGCCCAGGACGCTGATCACGTCCAGGCCCAGCCCCAGGAGGTAGACCCCCCAAAGGGCTCCCGCCACCGCCAGGGGGACGGGCAGGAAGAGGTAAAGGGGGAAGCGCCAGGCGTTGAACTGGCTGGCGATCACCAGGTAGTTCAGCACCAGGGCCAGGGCGAAGGCGAAGGGGGCCAGTTCCGCCAGGTCCTGGGTGAGGCTGGCGATCCCCGTGGGCACCAGGCTGAGGCCCGCCAGCAGCCCCTCCCCCTCCAGAAGCTCCCGGATCTCCGCCTGCACCTGGAACTGCCCCGGGGCCTCCGGCCGCAGGAAGAGGTTCACCCCCGCGCTCCACCCCCCGTTCAGGCGGCTTAGGGTGGTGGGGGCGGGCTCGCTGGTGAACCTCCCCACCTGGGAGAGGGGAAGGGCCGCCTGACGGGCGGGGGAGAAGATGGGGAGGGCGAGGAGGTCCCCCTCGCTTCTCACCCGCAAGGGGTCCGCCTGGACCAGGATGGGGTATTCCCGCTCCCCACCGCGGGCGGTGGCCGCCTCCACCCCCGCCAGGTAGGCCCGTAAGGTGAGGGCCACCTCCTGGGGGGTGAGGCCGGCCTGGGCCAGGCGGGCGGGGTCGGGGCGGAAGACCCGTTCGAAGCCCGCCCCGTCCAGGGTGCTCCGGGCCTCCTCCACGTAGGGCAGGGTTTGGATGGCCTCGAGGATCCGCGGCACCCGCTCCTCCAGGAGGGCCCGGCTGGGGGCGGTGAGGGTGAGCTGCAGGTCCGCGTCCCCGGCCTCGGGCCCGGTCTGGGCGAAGACCCGCAGGCTCGCCCCGGGGAAGTCCCTCAGGGCCTCCTCCCCCAGGGCCTGGAGCCGGGCCTCCACCGCCCGGATGGGGTCCCGCTCCCGCTTGGGCCTGAGGGTGACCTGCAGCTCCCCCCGGGCGGGGTTGGCCGCCCCCAGCCCCCCGATGGTCCGGGCCCCGGTGGTGGCCAGGACGCTCTTCACCGCGGGGTCGGCCAGGAAGAGGGCCTCCAGGCGCCGCACCGCGCCGTCTGCGACCAGGAGAGGGGTGCCTTCGGGGAGGCGGAGGGTGACGGTGAGGCGGCCGGTGTCGCTGGCCGCCACGAAGCTGAAGGGGATGCGGGGCAGGAGGAGGAGCCCCGAGGCGAAGAAGAGGAGGCCGAGCCCCAAGGGGAGCCAGGGGCGCCCCAGGGTCCAGTCCAGGAGGCCCACATAGCCCGAGGCCACCCGGTCCGTCCCCCGTTGCACCCCCTGCCAAAGGGCCCGCACCAGGGCCCCCAGCAGGTCCAGGAAGAGCCTCCCCCCGTAGCGCAGGAGGCCCGCCAGGAGGGGGGTGAGGAGGGCCAGGAGGGCCAGGGGGGGCTGGAGCCGGTAAAGGAGGGCGGCCAGGCCCAGGGCCAGGGCCCAGAAGAGGGGGCTTCTGGGGGCCTCCCGGAACCCGAAGCGCAGGTCCTGGGGCAGGAGGCGCAGGGCCCGGAGGGCCTCCTTGAGGGGCGGGGGCTCGGGGTCGGGCAGGTAGGCCAGGCGCACGGTGAGGAAGAGGAAGGCCTCCAGGTAGCTCACGGCGATGGCCGCCGCCACCCCCAGGGCGAACTGGCGGAAGATGTCCCCGATGAGCCCGGGGAGGAAGCTGATGGGGAGGAAGACCGCCAGGAGGCTGAGGGTGGCCGCCCCCACGGCGGCGCTCACCTCGCTGGCCCCCCGGATCACCGCCTCCTTGGGAGGGAGGCCCATCTTGCGGTAGCGGTCGATGTTCTCCGTGACCACGATGGAGTCGTCCACCACGATGCCCACCGCCACGATCAGGGCCAAGAGGGTGAGGAGGTTGAAGGTGAAGCCCAGGACCCCGAAGAGGAGGAGGGCCCCCGAGAGGGTGATGGGGATGGCCAGCAGGACGGAGAACACCGAGTTGAGCTGGCCCAGGAAGAGGAGGACGGTGAGGGCCACGGCCAGGGAGGCCAGGAGGACCTCCCGCCCCGTGTCCCGCACGGCGTTGCGGATGGCCTCCGTGGTGTCGAAGGCGGGGAGGATCCGGTACCCCTCAGGCAGGGGGATCTCCGCCAGCTGCCGCAGCACCCCGTCCGCCACCGCCACGGCGTTGCCCTCGGGGGTCTTGACCACGGCCAGCTGGACCACGGGGCGGCCGTTGAAGCGGCTCAGGGTCTCCGCCCCTTCCGCCTCCAGGCTGACCCGCCCCAGGTCCCGCACCCGCAGGCCCCGCACGGGGTCCACCAGGACCTCCGCCACCTCCTCCGGGGTCCTGGGGGTGCTGCGCAGGGTGAGGATCTGCCGCCGCCCGTCCTCCAGGCTCCCCAGGGGCAGGGAGACCGCGGCCTGGCCGATGGCCTGGCTCACCTGGAGGGGGCTCACGCCGAAAAGGCGCAGCCGGTCAGGGTCCAGGTAGACCCGGATGGCCTCCCTGGGGGCTCCCGCCAGGCGCACCTCCGCCACCCCGGGCACCTGCTGCAGCCTGGGCTTGACCCCTTCCTCCGCCAGCCGTCCCAGCTCCGCCAGGCTGGCCCCCGGCCCCTCCAGGGCCAGGAAGAGGATGGGGAAGGCGGTGGGGTCGAACTTCTGCACCACGGGGGCGGAGGCGTCCCGGGGGAGGCGGTCGCGGACGGCGGCCACCTTCTGGGAGACCTCCACCAAGGCCTGGTCCACGTTCACCCCCTGCTGGAACTGGACGAAGATCAGGGCGAACCCCTCCCCGGCGTTGGCCCCGATCTGGTCCACCCCTGCCAGGGTGGCCAGGGCGTCCTCCAGGGGGCGCACCACCTCCTCCACCACCTCCTCCGGGCCCGCCCCCGGGTAGCTGGCGGTCACCGCCACCACCGGGAAGGTGAAGCGGGGCAGGAGCTCCACC
The DNA here is from genome assembly GCF_004307015.1 of Thermus thermamylovorans. NCBI lineage: Bacteria > Thermotogati > Deinococcota > Deinococci > Thermales > Thermaceae > Thermus > Thermus thermamylovorans. The sequence continues at coordinate 111,888 of NZ_SIJL01000004.1, read as the reverse complement.
CCCAGGCGGCTTCCCAGGAGCAGGCCCACCAGGACCACCCCCAGGAAGAGGGCGGTGGCGAAGACGAAGCGCTCCACGAAGAAGCTCACCAGGCGGTTCTCCCTCACCGCACCACCTCCACCCTATCCCCGTCCCTGAGCCCTTCGGGCACGGGAAAGACCAGCAGGCTCCCCGGAGGGAGGCCCGCCACCGCTGCCAGCTCCCCCTCCTGGGCCAGGAGGCGCACGGGGGTGCTACGGGCCTCCCCCTCCACCACCCGGAAGACCTGGGCCTCCCCGCCCCGGACCACCAGGGCCCCCGCGGGGACCAAGACGCCCTCCGCCAGGGGCAGGGGGAAGCGGACCTCCGCCGCCCCCGGCAGGAGGCCGCTCCCCTCGGCGGGCTGCAGGACCACCTCCACCAGCTGGGCCTGCCCGGGAAGGTCCGTGCGCCGCAGGAGCCGGGCCTCCGCCTCCACCCCTCCCTGGACCAGGCGGAAGGGGGTTCCCGGCCCCAGGCGGGCCGCCTCCTCCGGGGGCAGGAGGGCCTTGGCCAGGAGGCTTTGGGGCGTGGCCAGGCGGAAGGCGGGGCTTCCCGTGCCCAAAAACTCCCCCTCCCGCACCAGGACCTCCACCACCTCCCCGGCGAAGGGGGCCCGGACCACGCTTTCCCGCAGGGCCCGCTCCGCCTGGGCCACCTGGAGGCGGGCCGCCTCCACCTGGAGCTCCAGGAGCCTGAGGTCCTCGGCCCGTTCCAGCCGCTCCAGGGCCTCCTTGGCGTTTTCGTAGGCGCCCTCCGCCTGGCGGAGCTGGGCCTCCAGGCCCTGGAGGTCCAGGGGGGCCAGGGCCCCGGCCTGGAGGAGGGCCTGCCCTTCGACGTAGCGCCTCCTCGCCGCCTCCAGCTGCACCTCCGCCGCCCGGAGCTGGGCCAGGAGGGCAGCCCGGCTCCCCAAGAGCTGGTTCCGGGTCCGCTCCAGGTTGGCCTCGGCCTGCCTCAGGGCCAGCCGGGCCCCTTCCAGGGCCTCCCGGAAGGGGGCGGGGTCCAGGAAGACCACCCCTTCCCCCGCCCCCACCCGGGTGCCCGCGGGAAGGGCCCGCACCACCCGGCCCGAGGCCCCGGCGGCCACCAGGCTCTCCCGCTCGGGCCGCAGGGTGGCCGAGGCCCGGGCCTCCCGTTCCAGGAGGCCCGGCCGGGCCTCCACCACCCGCACCTGGGCCGCCAGGGCCGGGGGGGAGGGGGCCTCCTGGGGGGGCTCGGCCCGCCGGGGGGCGCAGGCGGCGAGGACCAGAAGGAGGAGCAGCAGGTAGGGCCGCATCTTCACCTCGAGGCCAGGAGGCCGTAGTAGGCCTTCAGGTAGCCGTGCTTGGCCTGGGCGAAGGCGAGCTCCGCCTGCAGCAGGGCGAGCTCCTGCTGCAGGAGGGCCAGGCGGCTCGCGAGCCCCGCCTGGAAGCGGGCCTGTTCCGCCTCGAGCCGCTCGCGGGCCGCCCTCAGGGCCTCCTCCGCCGCCCGGATCCCCTGGAGGAGGGGCGGGAGCTGGTCGTAGCGGGCCTGGAGGCCCACCCGGAGGGAGCGCTCCAGGGCCTGCAGGTTTTCCTCCAGGAGGCGGGCCTGGTCCTCCAGGGCCTCGATCTCCCGCCTGGGGACGAAGCTCTCGTCCAGAAGCCCCCGCTGGAAGCGCACCAGCTCCAGGGACTGCCGCAGGGAGAGGAGGTCGGCGTGCGCCCGCAGGAGCCCTTCCACCACCTCGGGCTCCGGTAGCGGGGGGACCTCCCCCACCCCTTCCGGGGTCCAGGGGCCCACCAGGTTGGCCAGGGCCGCCAGGGCGGCTTCCCGGCCGCTTCGGGCCAGCTCCAGGTTCTTGCGGGCCTCGAGGGCGCGGTTTTGCGCCTCCAGGACCTCCAGGGCCGTGGCCCCGCCTCCCTGGGCGCGGATCTCCGCGGCCCGCAGGGCCAGCTCCGCCACCTCCAGGGCCTTCTCCGCCAGGGCCACCTGGAGGAGGGCCTCCTGGGCCTGGGCGTAGGCGGAGGCGATCTCGCTTTGGGCCTGGGCCAGGGCCCTTTTCAGCCGGGCTCGGGCCAGGGCCTCCGCCTGGCGGGCCTGGAGCTCCGCCAGAAGGGTGCGCAGGGGGTCCTGCAAGGTGCGCTCCAGGTCCCGGGCCCGGGCCTCGCGCTCCAGGCGGGCGGTCACCACCCCAGGGGTCTCGGGGGCCTTTTGCAGGGCCTCGGCCAGGGGCTGGGCCAGGGCGGGGCCCAGCAGGGCGGCCAGGAAGAGGGCGCTTCTCACCGGGTCACCTCCGGAAGGATCTCCCCGTAGAACTGGTAAAGCTCCATGATGCGGTTTCTCCTTTCGTTTTCGGCGCGGAGCCGGTTGAGCTCCGCCTGCATGCGGGCAAGCTCGGCCTGCAGGAGGCCCAGGGGGCTTTCCAGGCCGAGCTCCAGGCGCCTGCGGGCCTCCTCCAGGCTCCGCTCCTCGGCCTCCAGGCGGGCCCGGGCCTGGGCCAAGGCCCGCTCGGCGCCCGCCAGGGCGGCCTGGAGGCTCGCCTCCTGCAGGCGGGCCTGCGCCTCCGCGGCCCTCAGGGCCTCCCGGGCCCCCTGCGCCTGGGCCTCCGCCGCCTCCAGGGCGGCGAAGAGGGCGGGGGAGAGGGTGAGGGAGAGGGAGAGGCGGAGCTCCTCCCGCACCCGGTAGCTGCCCCCGGGCACCGCCGTGGGGGGGCGGGGGGGGTCCTGGCGGGTGTAGCTCAGGGTGGGCTGGAGGGTGCGGCTGGAGAGGGTGAGGGCCAGGGTGTCCTGGCCGCTGGGGTAGAGGAGGTAGCTCCCCTGGAGGGTGGGCAGGAGGCCCCTGCCGGCGCTCCTCAGGGCCGTCTCCGCCTCCAGGAGGGCGAGCCGCGCCTCCTCCAGGGCCAGGGGAGTCGTCCCCTGGGGCGGGGGGATCTCGGGAAGGGGGGCCTCCAGGTCCACCAGCCCCTCCGCTGCCCGCCGGGCGAGCTCCAGGCCCCTTCGGGCCTCCTCCAGGCGGCTTTGGGCCTCCAGGAGGGCAAGCTCCGCCTCCCGCACCTCCCGGGGGTTGGCCCCCCGGGTGCGGGCGGCCTCCAGGGCCTTCTGGGCCAGCTCCACCCCCCCTTCCGCCAGGCGCAGGCCCAGGCGGGCTTCCTGGTAGCGGCCGTGGGCCGCTACCGCCTGGGCCTGGAGCCCCGTCAGGACGCGGCGGTAGGCCAGCTCCGCCCGCCGCACCCCGAGCCTGCCCCGCGCCACCCCGTCCGCCACCTCCCCGAAGGGGAAGGGGGTGAGGACCAGGGCCAGGGTGAGGGCCCGGGCCTCCCCGGGGAGGCCCGGGCAGAGGGCGGGGGGGGTGCACTCGTAGCCGAGGCGGGCGTAGTTGCCCTGGAGGTTCAGGGCCAGGGGTGTGGTCTGGGCCTCCAGGCCCTTTTGCGCCGCCAGGAGGAGGGCTTCCGCCTGGCGCCGGAGGGGGTGGTCCGCGAGGGGGGCGAAGGCCCCCTGGGCCAGGGCGGGCAGGAGGAGGAGGGCCAGGGATAGGAGCCTAGCCACGCTCCCCCTCCGTGAGCTTCTTGAGGAGGTCGCGGAAGAGGAGGAGCTCCGAGGGTTCCAGGCGGCCCAACTGCTGGCCGAAGACCAGGAGCCAGGCCTCCCGCAGGCGGCGCTCCACCTCCTCCCCCTTGGGGGTGAGCTGCAGGTGGACCCGCCTGCGGTCCAGGGAGTCGGGCTGGCGTTGGAGGAGCTCGCCTTCCTCCAGGGAGGCCAGGAGGTGGGAGACCTGGGAGGGCAGGACCTCCAGGTGCTCGGCGAGCCGGGAAGGGAGCCGCACCCCTTCCCGCACCAGGCGGAGCACCTCGGCCTGCTGCAGGGAAAGCCCCTCCCGGGCGAAGGCTTCTTTGGCCCGGGCCAGAAGGAGGCGCATGAGGGCGTAGCCCAGCCGGGAAAGCTCCTCCACCAGGGGGGCGGGAGGACCGTTCATACTCCTCAACTATATGCCCCCGTCAATGAAAGAGATGAGGCCCGACCACCCTCCATGGTGTACAATGGCGGGAGGTATATGGACCGGCCTCCCAGTCGGTGGCTCTTCCTCCTGCCCTTCGGTTCCCTGGCCCTGGCTCAATCCCAGACCCCAAGCCCCTTGGACCTCGCCCTCCTCCTCTTCCTCCTTGGCCTTTCCGCCTTCTTCTCCGCCAGCGAGACCGCCTTCACCACCCTTTACCCCTGGAAGGCCAAGGAGCTCTCCGAGACCCAGGGGGGGCCCTTCCGCCTCCTGGCGGGGGACATCACCCGCTTCCTCACCACCATCCTGGTGGGCAACAACCTGGTGAACATCGCCGCCACCGCCCTGGTCACCGACCTGGCCATCCGGGCCTTCGGCTCGGTGGGGGTGGGCCTGGCCACCGGGGTCATGACCTTCCTCATCCTCTTCTTTGGGGAGATCACCCCTAAGTCCATCGCCGTGCACCACGCGGTGGGGCTGGCCCGCCTGGCGGTCTGGCCCGTCTACCTCCTCTCCGTGGTCCTCTACCCCCTGGGCCGCCTCTTCGGCCTGGTCTCCGGGGGCCTCCTGCGGCTTTTGCGCCTGGAGCCCAGGAACACCCCCCTTGTCTCCGAGCAGGAGCTCAGGCTCATCCTGGCGGGGGCCGAGGCCTCGGGGGCCATCGAGGCCCAGGAGGAGGAGATGATCCACTCCATCCTGGAGCTGGAGGAGACCCCGGTGCGGGAGATCATGACCCCCCGGGTGGAGATGGTGGCCCTCGAGGCCGGGGCCACCCTGGAGGACTTTCTCCACCTCTTCCGCGAGCACCGCTACAGCCGGGTGCCCGTCTACCGGGAGAGCGTGGACCACATCGTGGGGGTAGCCTACGCCAAGGACCTCCTGGACTTTCACTGCGAGGAGGACCTCAAGGGACGCACCGTGGCCTCCATCGCCCACCCCCCTTACTTCGTGCCCGAAAACATGGATGCCTGGACCCTCCTGCGGGAACTCCGCCGCAGGAAGGTGCACCTGGCCATCGTGGTGGACGAGTTCGGGGGCACGGCGGGGCTGGTGACCCTGGAGGACGTGATGGAGGAGATCGTGGGGGAGATCTACGACGAAACCGACGAGCCCGAGGACCTGCCCATCAGGCGGCTTCCCGACGGGGCCTTTTCCATCCAGGCCCAGACCCCCGTGGACGAGGTCTCCGAGGCCCTGGGGGTGGAGCTCCCCGAGGGGGAGTACGACACCCTCTCGGGCTTCCTCTACGAGCGCTTCGGCCGCATCCCCGGGGTGGGGGAGAGCGTGGAGTGGCAGGGCTTCCGCTTCGTGGTGGAGAGCGCCGACCAAAGGCGCATCGAGCGGGTCCGCGTGGAGAGGCTCGTGGAGCATGGAGAAGGTTAGGGAGATCCTCCTGGCCCACCTGGAGCGGGCCTACGCCCCTTACTCGGGGTTTCCCGTGGTGGCCCTGGTGGAGGCGGAAGGGGAGATGTTTTTGGGGGTCAACGTGGAGAACGCCTCCTTCCCCCTCTCCCAGTGCGCGGAGCGCAACGCGGTGGCGGCCATGGTCCTGGCGGGGAAGAGGCGCATTGACCGCGTCCACGTCTATAGTCCCCGGGGCCCCATCCCCCCCTGCGGGGGGTGCCGCCAGGTCCTCTTCGAGTTCGGGGGGGCCGGGGCCGAAGTGGTCCTCCACGGCCCCGAGGGGTACCGGGTCCACCGCCTGGGGGAGCTTTTGCCTTGGGGGTTCCGCCTGGGCCAGAAGGACCCTTAGCGGCCGGGGGGCGGGGTGTGGCCCAAGAGCTCCAGAGCCTTCAGGAGGTGAGGGTCTTGGGACAGGGAAAAGCTCAACCAGTCCGCTTCCACCACAGCGTCCGGCTTGAGGCCCCGGCCCTCAAGGGGCGTGCCGTCGGGCAGGGCGTACCCGAAGACCCTAAGGACCAGGATCGAGTTGTCGGGAAAGTCTAGGACTTCCACCCCTTGGGTCTGTCCTGGGGTGGGGCTGCCCACCACCTTGGCCTCCCGGTGGGCCTGCAGGTAGGCGGCCAGCACCTCGGCGGCCCCCCAGGTTTCCCCGTCCACCAAGACCGCCAGGGGGAGGCCCTGAAGGGACGGAAAGAGCCGTCCGGGCCGGACCTCCAAGGTCACGGTCTCCGTGCGGCTGTAAAGGGCGCCCAGGCGGCCGCTGGCGAATTGGCCCAGGACCCCAAACAGGGCGCCAGGGGTTCCTCCCCCCAGGCCCCTAAGGTCCAGGATCAGCCCTTGAAGGGGCGGGCCCTGAAGGAGGCGGGCCAGCTCTAGCTCCACCTGGGCCGGGACCCCCTGAGGGTCCTCGAGGGAGAGAAGCCGCAGATAGCCATAGGCGGGGGCGAAGGGAAGCCGCTGGGCCTCAGGCAGGATCAGGGGGGTGATCCGTTCCCGGACGAGAACCATCTCCCGTGACCCTTCCCCGGGGGAGGCTACCCGGAGGCGCACCTCGGTGCCCACGGCCCCGCGGATCTTTTCCACCGTGGGGCAGGGATCGCCGTCTACTGCCAGGATGCGGTCCCGGGCCTTGAGTCCGGCTCGGGCCGCGGGCCCCTGCTGGAAGACGTACACTACCTTTAGGCCAGCTCCTTCCCTTTCTGCCCAGGAACGGTCCAAAAGGGCTCCGATGCCGCCGTAGGCTGGATCCTGCAACACCGCCTGTTCCACCACTAAGGGGCCGATAAAGCGGGTGGCGGGATCCTGGAGGCTGGCCACCATTTCCTCCAGAAGGGCGTAGACCTCCCAGGCGTTGACCGTGCCCAGGACCCGCGGTTCGTAGTCCTGCCGGATCTTTAGCCAGTCGGTCCCCCGGTAGTCGGGGAAGAGGTAAAAGTTCCGGACCGCTTCCCAGACGGCTTCGAAGAGGGCCCGCCGGAACTCCTCTGGCATGGCCAGGGGAGCTTCCGGACGGGGCGGGACAGGGGGTTCTGGGGTAGGGCAGGGCCGCTCCTCCTGGGCCAAGGCCAGGGCGAACAGCACGCCTAAAAGGCACGTCCAGACCCTTTTCATGAGCTCTCGCTTGCATTGTAGCAGGCCGCCTCCCGGAGAAAAGGTGTTCCCTCTCCCGCGCTCCCTTGCCGGGGCCAGGTAATAATGGGGGAGAACACCGCACCTCGCCCTTTCGCCGTGCGCGCACGAGCCCGCAGCGCTAGCGCGGACCTCGGCTGCTCCCTAGGGGGTTTCGGACTGGGTTCGGGTGAGAGCCGTTGCTTCCATGAAGGGCGGTTTAGCCCCGGAAGGGGAAGGATCGTTGAGGAGGGAGAGGCATGGGAAGGATAGGACGGCGGGTTTTCCTACCCCTGGCGTTGGCGGTGCTGGCGGGGTTGGTTCTGGCGCAAAGCGGCCGTTTAAGGCCCCAGGTGTTTCCAGACCTGCAGCCCAGGCACAACCTCCTGGCTCCCATCAAGGACCTCCTTTCCGGGCGGGCCTGGCTGGTCCTGGAGGGGATTGATCCTGCTCTGCAGCGCCGCCCCGGTTGGGACCTTCTCACCCGCCTGGACTGGCCCAGCCTGGGCGGGGCGATGATCACCCCCAGCGGGGCCCCGGCCCTGCAGGCGGCGGCCGTAGGAGCCCTGGTGCCTTTCCGGGAGCCCTCGCCGGCCCTGAGCCGCAACCTTCTCATCACCCGCGACTTCAGCTTCACCCCCTTCCAGACGGAACCCCACCTGGCGGTGAACCCCCTGGACCCCGACCACCTGGTGGTGGCGGTGATCGACTACAACTTCCCTTCCCTGGTAACCTACGTGAGCTACGACGGGGGGGAGACCTGGCAGGGCCCCTTCTTGGCCCCCTACCCCCACGAGGACCGCTCCAGCGCCGGGGACCCGGTTCTGGCCTTTGACCGCCAGGGCCGCCTCTTCCTGGCGGGGATCTCCCTGGCCGTAGAGGAGTTCAGCCTGGGGCCCATCGGGGTGGTGGCCCTGGTCTCCCGGATCACCGTCTCCGGCTCGGCGGACGGGGGGGAGACCTGGCCCAGGGTGGTTCCCGCTGCCTCCAGCCGGGTGGACACCCGGGGGGTATCCCTGGACCGCTTCGGCCGCCTCCGGGGCCAGGTGGTGGCAGGGTTTTTGGACAAACCCTGGCTGGCCTCGGGGCCGGACCCCGAGAACCCGGATCGGGACAACCTCTACGTGGTTTATACAGAGTTCAAGCAGGTGGACGAGATCTTCTACCTCGGCGAGGTGCCCGCCCTGGTGCCCCAGGAGGTGCAGACCACCATCCAGCTGGTGCGCTCCATCGATGGGGGGCGCACTTGGAGCGCCCCCGTCAACGTGAGCCCCACGGTGCGGCGGGGCTTTGGCCACCTCGCTCCTCCCGGCCAGCCCTCTGTCCAGCAGCCCACAGAGCACGCGGTGGCTGGGACCAAGCGGGTGGTCCAGGGGGCCCAGGTGGCCGTGGCCCCGGACGGCACGGTTTACGTAGCCTGGCTGGACACCACCGATGACGACAGCTTCAAGGGCCAGGCGGAGATCCACGTGGCCCGCTCGGAGGATGGGGGGAAGACCTTCGTCCACCTGGGTCCGGCAGCTACCTTCCGCGAACTTCCCTTCCGCCCCCGCACCGCCTTCTTCCGCTATTGGGGTTCCAACTTCCCCCAACTGGCCGTGGGACCGGAGGGCGAGGTCTACCTGGTCTACGGCGCCCTGCCCCCCGACGATCCCCGGGACGATGGGGACATTTACTTCGTCCGCTCCCTGGACCGGGGAGCCACCTGGAGCGCCCCCCTCCGCCTGGGGGGGGACGACCGGGGCGGGACCCAGTTCTTCCCGGCCATCGCCGTGGACCCCAAGGGGGGCATCCACGTGATGTGGGGGGATACCCGCCATGACCCCGCTGGGCTCCGCTACCACATCTACTACACCCGCTCCTTGGACCGGGGGGAGACCTGGGGGTTCGCCATGGAGGTCCAGGGGCAAAGGCTGGAAGCCCCCGACACCCGGGTGACCGACTTCGCCTCCAACCCCAACCGGGCCTTTCCCTTTGGCCTCTTCATCGGGGACTATTTCTCTATCCGGGCCACGGAGGAAGACGTCTACCTGGTCTGGCCCGATGCCCGCCTGGGGGAGTTCGGCCCCCCTAACCAGAAGATCGGCTTCGCCCGCCTCAGGCCCATCCCCTCGCCGCAGGTGGCGGTGTTCCCTCCCGCGGGCCCGGGCGGCCAGCTGGTGACCGTCCAGGGCTTCAACTTCCAGCCCGAAACCCATCTGCTCATCCAGCTGGGGGACGCTATCATCGCCTCGGCCCGGAGCAATCTGGAGGGCCGCTTCACCGCCCAGATCTACATGCCCCTCACCGCGGAGGGCCCCCAGAACCTCAGGGTCTACGACGCTTCGGGGAACTTCGCCCAGGCTTCCTTCTTCACCGAGTTCGGCTTCAACAACGTGCAGACCTTTTACCAGGAGGTCTTGCGGCAGCTGGAGGAGTTGAACCGGAATCTCAAGAATGCCCCCTAGGAGGTGGCGGATGCGCCTGCTGATGGTGTGGTTGATGGCAGTGGGCTTTGGGGCCTTCGCCCAGGAAACCTACCGCCCTCCCCATAACCGGCCGGGGCCTGCGGTGGAGCGCCTCCTCTTCCGGGCCTTTGCCCAGGAGCGGGCTCCCTTGGACCTCCGGGCTGGGAGCATGGACCTTTACCTGTTTGGCCTACGGACCGACGCTGCCTTGGAGATGCGCCGCACCCCCGGTTTTCGCCTTTACGAGGCCCCGGCCACCACCCTCTCTCTCCTTCTGAACCCTGCTCCTGCCCCTCCTGGTCGGCTCAACCCCTTTGCCCTTAAAGAGGTCCGCCAGGCCATGCAGTACCTGGTGGACCGGGAGTTCATCGCCAGGAACCTCTTCCGGGGCCAGGCCCTGCCCATGGTGAGCCCGGCAAGTCCCTTGGACTACGACTTCCTCACCGTCTACGACCTGGTCCGCGGTGCCGGGTTCCGCCACGATGCCGAAAGAGCCCGGGGCCTTATCGCCCAGGCCATGCGCCAAGCGGGAGCGGAGCTGGTAGGGGGGCGGTGGCGCTACCGGGGGGAGCCCGTCCGCCTCCGCCTCATCGCCCGGGTGGAGGACGAGCGGCGGGCCATCGGGGACCTGGTGCGGGCCCAGCTGGAGGCGGCAGGGTTTGAGGTGACCATGGTCTACCAGACCTTTGCCCCGGCGGTTCTCACCGTCTACGCCAGCGATCCCCGGGCCTTGGAGTGGCACGTGTACACCGAGGGCTGGAGCCGGGGTGGGGTGCAGCTTTACGACTTTGCCACCATCAACCAGATGTACGCCCCTTGGGCGGGCAACATGCCGGGCTGGCGGCAGCCGGGGTTCTGGCAGTACGAGCACCCTGAGCTGGACCGTCTGGGTCTGGGGCTCTTCCGGGGGGAGTTCGCCAGCCTGGAGGAACGCAACCGGCTCTACCGCCGGATGACCGAGCTGGGCCTGGAGGAGTCGGTGAGGGTCTGGCTGGTCACCGCTTTGAACGCCTTCCCCGTGCGCGAGGCGGTTCAGGGCCTGGTCTCCGACCTGGCCGCGGGCCTCCGCTCCCCCTTGAGCCTCAGGGAGGCCTACTTGCCGGGGCGGGACCAGCTGGTGGTGGGCAACCTCTGGGTCTGGACGGAGCGCAGCACCTGGAACCCGGTGGGGGGCCTGGGGGACCTCTACAGCGCTGACGTCTGGCGGCACCTCCACGACCCCCCCTTGCTCACCCACCCCTACGCCGGCCTGCCTATGCCCTTCCGGGCGGAGTTTCGGGTGGAGACCGCGGGGCCTCAGGGGAAGCTTCCTGTGCCCCCGGAGGCCGTGCTCTGGGATGCCCAAAGGGACCAGTGGCGGCCCGTGGGGCCTGGGGTGCGGGCCACCAGTCGGGTTACCTTCGACTACGCCCGCTACTACCGCTCCCGCTGGCACCACGGCGAGCCCATCCGCCCCGCCGACCTCCTCTACGCTATCGCCCAGGCCTACGAGCTGGCCTACGATCCCGACAAGGCCCGCATAGAACCGGCCTTGGCCGTCACCAGCCGGCCTATCCTGGAGACCTTCCGGGGGTACAGGCTCTTGGAGGACGGTCGCCTCGAGGTCTACGTGGACTTCTGGCACTTCGAGCCCCGGTACATCGCCGCCTACGCCAGCCCCGCGGGCTTCGCCATGCCCTGGGAGCTCCTCTTTGCCATGGACGACCTGGTCTTCGCCCAGCGCCGGGCGGCCTACTCGGACACGGCGGCAGCCCGCTTCGGGGTTCCCTGGCTCTCCTTGGTCTTGGAGCGGGACGCCAGGTTGGTGGAGCGGACCTTGAGGCAGCTCCTGGCCCAAGGCGCCCTCCCCCGGGGGGTGTTCCAGGTGGGCGGGCGGACCCTGGTTTCCCCAGAGGAGGCCAGGAGCCGGTACCAGGCAGCCTTGCGCTGGTTCCAGGAGCGTCGGCACCTGGTGGTCAGCAACGGCCCCTTCCTCCTGGCCCGCTACGACCCCGCTGCCCAGTTCGCCGAGCTTTGGGCCTTCCGCGACCCCGGTTACCCCTTCCGGCCGGGGGAGCTGCAGCCGGGTTCCCCCCCGGAGTTGGCCATCGTCCGGGTGGAGGTCCCCCGGGTGGCTCCGGGCCGCCCCGCTAGCCTACGCCTGGGCCTCAGGGGGCCGGGGCAGCTGGAGGTCCGCTACCTCCTGGTGGAGCCGGTCGGTGGCCGGATGGTGGCCTCGGGCCGGATCCAAGGAAGGGAAGGCGAGGTGGTCTTGGCTCTGGACGCCGCCACCACCGCCCGCCTGAGCCCCGGGGTCCACCACCTGTACCTGGCCCTGGCCAGTGAGGCCCTGGCCCGGGTCAGCGAGCGGCGGGTGGATCTGGAGGTGGTGTCCCCATAAGGCCCATGGTCCCTTCCCTGCTTCGTCCCCTCCTTTCCCGCCTCCTTAGCCTCCTGGCCGTCCTACTCCTGGTCCTGGTCCTTTTGGTGACCCTCCTCGGGGCCACAGGCTTCTCGGAGCGGATGCTCCAGGCGGCCATCGGGGAGGAGCTCCGGACCCTAAGAGGCCAGTTGGCCGAGGGCATCCGCGACCCCTTGGAGCTGGAGCGGGCCCTGGAAACCCGGCGCCAGGAGCTGGAGCGGGCTTACGGCCTGGATCGCCCATGGTACCATCGCCTCCCGGGCTTAGCTCTCCGCGTCCTGCGGCTGGACCTGGGGGACGCCCGGGTCCTCCGCAGCACCGCGGGCAGCAGCCGGGTGAGGGACATCCTCCTGGAGAGGCTGCCCAACACCCTAATCCTCCTCACCACCGCCCTAGTCCTGAGCGCTTTCCTGGGGATCGCCCTGGGGGTTTGGCTTTCCGCCCGGGCGGGGAGTTCCTGGGACCGCTTCGTGGCGTACCTGGCCGCGGTGAGCGGAGGCCTGCCCACCTGGTGGGTGGGGATCCTTCTCATCCTGCTCTTCTCCTTTACCCTGCGCCTCTTCCCTTCCGGGGGGATGTACTCCCTGCCCCCCCCTGAGGGAGGCCTGGCCCGGCTTTTGGACCTGGCCTGGCACGCCACCCTGCCCGTCCTGACCCTGGTCCTGGTGAGCGTAGGGCCCTACGCTTATTCGGTGCGAAGCCTCCTCCTCTCCGTGGCCCAAGGGGACCATGTCCTCCTGGCCCGGGCCAAGGGGTTGCCGGAGCGGCTGGTCCTCTACCGCCACGTCCTGCGGGTGGCTGCCCCGCCCATCCTCACCGGGCTGATCCTGGGACTGGCGGGCTCCTTGGGGGGTTCCATCCTGGTGGAAACGGTCTTCGGTTGGCAAGGCATGGGGCGGCTCTATTACGAGGCCACGGTGGGTACCCCGGACGAGGGGGTGATCCTGGCCCTTACCTACTTCTACGCCCTGCTTTACGTGGGGGTGCGCATGGTCCTGGAAGTCCTCTACGTCCTGCTGGATCCCAGGGTGCGGTATGACTAGGGGGATCCTCCCTGCCCTCTGGCAAACCCCCCCAGGGCGGGCGGGTCTTCTCCTCCTGGCCCCTTTGGTCCTGGGGGCCCTGCTTGCCTGGCTGGCCTACCCCCGGGACTTCGGCCCCCGCCTGTGGCACAACCCCGCGGCCTGGGCCGACTTCCCCAAAGCGGTCCCGCCCGCTTGGACCGCACCCTTCACCGGCCGCGTTCCTCACCGGGTTCTGGAGGCTCGGGAGCCCTCGCGGGAGGTTTTCGACCCCGTTTTCCGCCTGGGTTTTTCCCTCCGGGGCCCTTCCCCCGTCTACCTGGTCCTGGCCCTGGGAGAGGTGGTCTACTGGGAGGCTCCGCCCCTGGTGGAGGTGGTCCTGGTGCGGCCCGATGGGGAGGTGCTCCTCCACCGGGAGGTGCTCCCCGGACCCCTGCCCGGGGAGACCCCTCCCTTCAGGCGCCACTTCCAGGAGCCCTGGCGGCGCTTCCTGGGGGAAGGGCTGGAGGTGGCCGAGGCCCTGGAGAGCTTCTTTAGGGCCCGGTACGGGTTCGGCCACCTCCCCTTGGACCTCCCGGGGGCGCTTTTCGCCCGGCCGGGACCCGGGGGGATCCTCCTCCCCCTGGAGGGGGAGTACCAGGTGGTGGTCCGCCTCCGGGGGGCCCACCCCGAGGACTGGGTGGGCTGGGTGCGCCTGGTCTTAGGCGGGGAGGCCTACGGGCTTATGGGCACGGACACCCTGGGCCGGGACCTGATCCACGGCCTCCTGTATGGCCTGCCCCTCGCCTTGGCCATCGGGCTGAGCGTGGCCCTATGGAGCACCGCCTTGGGGGCTTTCCTCGGGCTTTGGAGCGGGTACGCGGGCGGGGCCACCGACACCCTGATCCAGCGGCTGGCCGATGTGCTGAACAACCTGCCTCTCCTGCCCCTTCTCATCTTTCTGGTCTTCGTCCTGGGGGCTAACCTCTGGATCACCCTCCTGGTCCTGGTGGCCTTTAGCTGGCCCGGGCTCGCCATCCTGGTCCGTTCGGCGGTCCTCCAGCTTAGGGCCGGCTTGGAGGTGGAGGCGGCCCGGGCCCTGGGGGCGGGGCCTTTCCACATCCTCCGGCGCCACGTCCTGCCCCACCTGGTTCCCTACCTGCTTCTGCAAGGGGTCTTCGCTGTGCCCGGGGCCATCCTGGCTGAGGCCGGCCTCAGCTTCCTGGGCCTTGGGGACCCCTCCTTACCCACCTGGGGCCAGATGCTGGAGGCGGGTTTCCGCACGGGGGCGGTCTTCCTGGGCTACTGGTGGTGGGTGGTGCCCCCCGGCCTCCTGCTGGCCCTTACCGCCTTGGCCTTCATGCTCCTGGCCATGGGCCTCGAGGCCCTGGTGGACCCCCGGCTCCGCCGAGGAGGGTGAGGTGCCCTTTCTGGAGGTGCAAGGCCTCACCCTCCGCTATGCCAGCCCCCGCGGGCCGGTGCGGGCGGTGGAGGGGGTTTCTCTGGTCTTGGAGCGGGGGGAAACCCTGGGGGTGGTGGGGGAGTCGGGGAGCGGCAAGTCCAGCCTGGCCCTGGCCCTCATGCGCCTTCTTCCCCGGAATGTGGCCCTCTTCCGGGGAAGGGTCCACCTGGAGGGTCGGGACCTCACCGCTCTTCCCGAGGAGGTCTTCCGCAAGGAGGTGCGCTGGCGCCGGATGGCCCTGGTGCTCCAGGGAGGACGGGGTCTGAACCCGGTCCTGCGGGTGGGGGACCAGGTGGTGGAGCGCCTCCTCCTGGAGGGGGTTTCCCGCAAGGAGGCTTGGGCGCGGGCGGAGGTCCTCCTCGGGCGGGTGGGCCTGGAGGGGGAGGTCCTCGGGCGCTACCCCTTTGAGCTTTCCGGAGGGATGCGGCAGCGGGTCCTTCTGGCCATGGCCCTGGCCCTCACGCCCCCCCTTCTCCTCCTGGACGAGCCCACCAGCGCCCTGGACGTTTCCGTCCAGGCCCAGGTGGTGAACCTCCTGAAGGCCCTGCAGGGGGAGCTCGGTTTGGCCCTGTTCTTCATCACCCACGACCTGGCCCTGGCCTCGGAGGTGGCGGACCGTCTGGCGGTGCTCTACGCGGGTCAGGTGGTGGAGCTGGGGGAGCTGGAGGCAGTCCTCACCGCCCCCGCTCACCCGTACACCCAGGCCCTTCTGGCCAGCCTTCCCCGACTGCGGGGGGCCTCCTGGCCCCGGGCCCTGGAGGGGGTTCCCCCGGATCCCGCCGCCCTGCCCCCGGGTTGTGCCTTTGCCTCCCGTTGCCCCTGGGCTTTTGCTCGCTGCCACCGGGAGGTGCCCCCCGGCTTCCCTGGCCCCCGGGGGCAGATGGTCCGCTGCTGGCTCTTCGGCCCCGAGCCGGTCAGGGTGCCTTCCCTGTCCGTCCTTGTCCCCGCTCCGCCCCCGGCCTTGGGGCCTCCGGGAGAGCCCCTGCTGTGCCTGGAGGGGGTGCGGGTCCACTTCCGGGCCCGCAGGGGGCTTCTCGGGGGGGTGTGGGTGCGGGCGGTGGAGGGGGTGAGCCTCACCCTGCACCGGGGAGAGACCCTGGCCTTGGTGGGGGAGTCTGGGAGCGGGAAGACCACCTTGGGCCGGGCCTCCTTGCGCCTTCTGCCCCTGGTGGGGGGCCGGGTGGTCTTCGCGGGGGAGGACGTGACCCGTCTCCCCGAGCCCCGGCTCAAGGCTTTCCGCCGCCGGGCCCAGGCGGTCTTTCAGGACCCCTATGCCGCCCTGAGCCCCTACATGCGGGTCCTAGAGGTGGTGGAGGAACCCCTCCTGGTCCACGGCTTCCCCCCAAGGGAGCGCAAGGAGCGGGCGCTAGCGGCCCTGGAACAGGTGGGGCTCTCCCCGGCCCAAGCCTTTGCCGAGCGCTTCCCCCACACCCTTTCCGGGGGGCAGCGGCAGCGGGTGGCCCTGGCCCGGGCTCTGGTCCTGGAACCGGAGTACCTGGTGGCCGATGAACCGGTTTCTATGGTGGACGCCAGCGGCCGGGCGGCCCTTTTGTACCTCCTCCGCCGTCTGCAGGAGGCGAGGGGCCTGGCCCTCCTCTACATCACCCACGACCTGGCCACCGCCCGCTTGCTGGCCCACCGGACGGCGGTCATGTACCTGGGCCGGGTGGTGGAGCTGGCGCCCACCGCCCGCCTCCTAGAAACCCCCCTCCATCCCTATACCCAAGCCCTGTTGGAGGCGGTCCCCGAGCCCGATCCCCAAAACCGCCTTCGTCTGCGGCCCGTCCTTTCCGGGGAGCCGCCGAGCCCCAGCCATCCCCCTTCCGGCTGCCCCTTCCATCCCCGTTGCCCCCAGGTCCTTCCTGGCCTATGCCGGGAGGTACTGCCCCCTTTGCTAGAGGTGGCCCCCGGCCACCTGGTGGCCTGCCACCTCTACCCTACAGGGGAAGGGCCATCGCCATCCGCAGAAAACCCGGGACCTCGAGGGTGAGCTCCAACCGGCCCGTGCCCCGCTCCAGGCCCGGACGAAACCCCACCACCTGAAGCCTTCCTTCCCCCCGGGCGGGGAGGTCGGCCTGCACCCGGAAGCTCTGGCCCGTGAGGACCAGGCGGCCTTCCACCCGCAAGGGGAAGGGATTGGGGTTTTCCAGGAAGAAGTTCACCCCGGCCCGCCGCACCCTGGGGGGCTCCACCGGGAAGGCCACCCGGGTGCGGAAGAAGGTGAGGTTCTGCCCCAGGGTGCGCCCCTCCAGAGCCACCTCCACCCCTTCCCGGGAGAGCAGGGCCCGGGCGGTGGTCAGGGCCTCCCCGGGGGTGAGGCGCACCAGGAGGGTCTCCTCCTTGCGCCCAGGGGGCAGGGTGAGGTCCAAAGGCACCCCCACCTCCCCCACCCGGAGCCGGGTGCCGAAGGTGGCGAGGGGCAGGGGGAAGGGGTTGGGGTTTTGGAACTCCACCCGGAGGCCCAGGAGGAGGGCGGGGGTCGGGGCCAGCTCCAGCCCCCGGATCTCCGCTCCTAAAAACCGGGCCTCCGGGGTGAGGGCCCGGGGGGCGCAGGCGGAGAGGAAGGCTAGGAGGCCGATCAAGAGCACCGTCTTACCTTGGGTCGTTCTCATGGGGTCCCTCCCAATTCCCGCAAGTTTTCCAGGACCGGCAGAAACTCCCGCCAAAGGGGGCTTTCCCCCGGGTAGGGAGGCCTGGGGTAGCCCGCGGGCAGGCCCAGGTGCCTTAGGGCCTGCTTGAGGAGGGGCACCCCGCCCCTGGCGAGGAGGTCCCCCAAGGGGAAGAGCCGCTTCTGCAGGGCCTGGGCTTCCTCGAGGCGGCCAGCCCGGAAGGCCTCCAGCAGGGCCCGGTAGGCCCGGGGGGCCAGGTTGGCGGCGGCCAGGATCCCCCCTTCCGCTCCCAGGGCCAAGGCCGCCAGGAAGGTGGGGGCGTGGCCGGTATAGACCCGGAAGTCCCTGAGGTGGGCCTGGTAGAAGGCCAGGCGGGCCATATCCCCGCCGGAGTCCTTGATGCCCAGGACCTGCGGGTGTTGGGCCAGGGCTTCCACCGCGGCGAGGGGCAGGTCCACCTTGGTGTTCTGGGGCACGTGGTAGAGGAAAAGGGGTATCTTCTCCGCCAGGGCACGGTAGTAGGCCAGAAGGCCTTCCCCAAGGCTTCCGTGGTAGTAGCGGGGCGGGGTGGCCAAGACGGCCAGGGCCCCCGCCTCCTTAGCCTCCTGGAGGGCCCTTTCCGCCTGGGGCAGGCTTTCCTCCATGAGGCCTACCAGGAAGGGCTTCCTGGGGCTTAAGGCCCTTAGGCCCCGGGCCCGCTCCTCCGGGGTGAGGTGGACACCCTCCCCGTTGGAGCCGTAAATGAGCAGCCCATCCACTAAGGGTTCCAGGGCCTCGGCCAGTTCGCGGAAGGCCGCGGTGTCCAGGCGGCCTTGCCGATCAAAGGGGGTGGGGATGGGGGGCAGGATCATGCCGGTTTCCTCAGGTTCCAGACTACCCCGAAGAGGTGCAGGGCGTAGGCCAGGAGGAGGACCCAGGGCCCCTGGCCTTCCAGAAGGGTCAGGAGGCCATAGGCGGCGAGGAGGAGGAGGAGGAGGCCCACCCCCGCCGAGAAGGCTGGGCTTCCCGGCACCAGGAGGCGGACCAGAAGGACCCAGGTGGGGGAAAGGGAGGCCGGCCTGCGGGGCAGCAGGAACCCCAGGAGGTGGTAGAGGGTGAGGAAGACCAGGGCCAGGAAGACCCAGGGCCGCGCCCCCTCGGGCAGGGGGGTGGGCAGGCGGAGGAAGCCCCGCAAGGGGTCTTCCAGAAACCGCCCTAGCTCTACCCGGAGGAGGGCGAGGTAAAGGGCGCGCGCACTGGGCCCGGGCTCCCTTAGGCCCCAGGGGTCCTGGCCCAGGCCCAAGGCCCCCCGGACCGGCCCCTCCCAGGGGGCCCGGCGGTAGGCCTCGGCCAGGGAGGCCTCGTCCCCTTTAAGGGCCAGGGCAAAGGGCCAGGTGGCCTCCTCCAGAAGGCCCCGGGCTTCCCGGGGGGCTTGGGGCAGCAGGGCGTAGCCCAGGAGGGCCCGGGTCTCCGGGGTTTCGGGGAGGGTCCGGAGCCAGTCCTGGGCCGCCTGGGTTCGCAGGGTACCCCGGTCCAGGGGCGGGGCGAGGAGGGTCTCCCGCACCCGGGCGTCCAGGCCTTGAAGGAGGAGGCCCGCCCCGAGGGCCAGGAGGAGCAGGAAGGCCAAGACCCTTTCCCCCAGGCTGGCGTAGGCCAGGTGGAGGTGTCTCAGGCGCAGGAGGGGGTGGCGGAAGAAACCCAGGAGGTACCCCCCGATGGCCCGGAGGTCCCTGAGCTGGCCGGGAAGGTAGAAGAGGAAGAGGTAGAGCATGAGGCCCAGGTAGGCCAGGCCCAGGGTCCAGAGGGCGGGGATGAGGGGGGAAAGCTCCGGGGGCAGCCAGGTGCGCAAGGCCTTTTCCGCCTCCCGGAAGCGCAAGGCCCGGGCAGGCTGGCCCTGGGCCTCCAGGAACTCGGCGGTTTCCCGGAAGAAGGCCAGGGAGTCCGGGAAGAGGGGGGTGTGGCGCAAGAGGGTTTCCGCAAGCCTCAAGGCGCTTTCCCCGTCGGTTGCCCGCAGGGCCCGGGAGGCCTCCGCCATGCGGGTCACCCCGGGCAGGCCGAAGAGGAGCTCAGGGCGGTGGTGCCGGGCCCTCAGGTCCTGGCCGTAGGCCTCCAGGTCTTGGGGGGTTAGGGCGGCGGGGTCTTGGGTCCAGTAGGCGAAGTAGGGCCAGGGCTTGGGGGGTGCCAGGGCCTTCAGGAGCCTGCCCAGGGCCTCCAGGTCCTCCGCCTCACCTTCGAAGGGCAGGGGAGGGAAGGGGATGGGCAGGGTCCAGTCCCCCTGCAGGAGGGCCTCCGGCCCGGGGCGCAGGGCCAGGACCGGGGCGGGGGCGAAGTGGAACCCCACCCCCTCCTGGCCCAGGTGGGCCTCCAGCACCAAAAGCCCCTGGGCCACGTAGACCCTTTCCCCCTGGACCAGGGGCCCGGCCCAGGGGCCCTCGGGCAGGGGCAGGAGGCCCCAGGGCAGCCGGAGCCCCTCGGGGGTAAGCTCGGGGGCCGCGGGACCCAGGGCCAGGAAGCGCCCCTCCAGGACCCCTGAGGGCAGGGAGAGGCGGAGGCGGTGTTCCCCGGGCACCCGGGGCGCGTACTCCAGGCGGAAGCTGCCCTCCCGGGTCTCCACCTCCAAGGTTTCCACGCCGTCAGGGGCTTCCAGCCGCAGGGGAAAGCGGCCTTGGGGCAGGTCGCGGCCCTCCAGGACCAGGGTTTCCCCCACCTGGGCCCGCTCCGGCAGGGAAAGGCTCTGCCCCAAGGCCCAAAGACCCGTGAGGAAAAGGCCCAAGCCCAAGGAGGCCCGAGCCAGGAAGGCGCCCATGGCGCTATTCTACAGGCATGGACCTTTTGGACATGATCGGGCCGGTGATGGTGGGGCCCTCCTCCAGCCACACCGCCGGGGCCTGCCGCCTGGCCCTTTTGGCCCGCCATCTGCTCGGGGAGAAGCCCAAGCGGGTGCAGTTCGGCCTGCACGGCTCCTTCGCCAAGACCGGCAAGGGCCACGGCACCCACCTGGCCCTGGCGGCGGGGGTCTTGGGTTTGCGGCCTGACGACGAGCGGCTCAAAAGGAGCCTGGAGCTGGCGGAGGAGGAAGGGGTGGAGGTGGTTTTCCAGGAGGTGGAGCTGGGGGACGTCCACCCCAACACCGTGCGCATAGCCCTGGAGGGGGAGAAGGAGCGTTTGCTGATCACGGGAAGCTCCCTGGGCGGGGGGCTGGTGCGGGTCTTTGACCTGGACGGGTTTGAGGTGCGCATCACCGGGGCCATGCCCACCCTGGTGGTGCGCAACGTGGACACCCCGGGGGTGGTGGCCCGGGTGGCCCGCATCCTGGCGGACGACGAGGTGAACATCGCCTACCTCACCGTAAGCCGCAAGCGGCGGGGTGGGGAGGCCATGATGAGCCTCGAGGTGGACCGCCCCCTTTCCGAGGTTCCCCTGAGGTACCTGGAGCACCTCTCCTACATCCTCTGGGTGCGGCAGATCCCCGCGGTGATGGACTGAGCGCCCTGGCACCGACTTGTGCCACCCCACCTTGGCGGAGCCGAGGTGGGGATCCCGGCTTAGAGCTGGCTGGCTTTGGGGAGCTCCAGGCGCAGGCAGGCTCCCCCCAAGCCCCCTCGGCAGGGGCTGAGTCTCCCCCCGTGGGCCTCCGCCACCCGCCTGGCGGTGTAGAGGCCAAGCCCCGCGCTCCCCCGGTTTCCCCCCCCTTGGCGAAAGGGCTGGGCCAGGGCCTCCAGAGGCAGGGAAAGCCCGGGGCCGTCGTCTTCCACCGCCAAGGCCCCTTCCTCCACCCGCACCCGCACCCGGGCTCGGGCGTGGCGGAGGGCATTGTCCAGGAGGTTTGCCAGGGCCCGCTCCACCAGGAGCCTTTCCCCCCGGGCCAGGCCCCCTCCCTCCGCGGAGAGGGCGATGCCCCGCCTTGCCGCCTCCTCCCGGTAGCGCAGGAGGAGGTCTTCCGCCAAGGCCCTGAGGTTCAGGGTCTCCCCCTGGGGGGTGCGGGCCTCGAGGCGGGAGAGGGCCAGGAGGTTTTCCACCAGGCGGTAGGCCCTACTGAGCTCCTCCCGGAGCTGGCCCAAAAGCTCCACCCGCCTTTCCCTGCCCAGGCCGTCCGCCTTCTCCAGGTACTCCAGGGCGCGGATGGCGGATAGGAGAGGGGTCTTGAGGTCGTGGGCAAGGGCGCCGTAAAAGGCCTCCCGGGCCTCTGCGAGGCTCCTTAGCCGCTCCAGAAGCTCTCCGAAGCGGGCCCGGAGGAGGGCCACCTCTCCGGGCGGGGGCTCCTTGGGGGCGGGAAGCCGGAGCTCGCTCACCGGCCCCTCCTTGAGGGAGAGGTAGGCCACGGCCCGGGCAAGCTCCTCCAGGGGCTTGAGGAGGCCCTTGGCCAGGAAAAAGCCCACCAGGGCGGAAACCAGGGCCAGAAGGAGGAGCCAGAGGAGGAGGGGAAGCCAGGGGCCTTCCCCCATGAGCCCCAGGGTAAGGGCCAGGACCAGATTGGGCAAAAAGGCCAGAAGGGCGATGACCAGGGCGAGCCTTGCTCTAAGACTCATCCCGTCCCGCCGAGAGCACCGCCAGGAAGGCCTCCTGGGGCACCTCCACCTTGCCGATGGCCTTGAGCCTTTTCTTGCCCTCTTTCTGCTTTTCCAGGAGCTTCTTCTTCCGGGTCACGTCCCCGCCGTAGCACTTGGCCAGGACATCCTTCCTCAGGGCCTTCACCGTGGCCCGGGCGATGATCTTACCCCCGATGGCCGCCTGGATGGGCACCTCGAAAAGCTGCCTGGGGATGACCTCGGCCAACTTGTCCACGATGGCCCGGGCCATGGCGTAGGCCTTCTCCCGGTGGGCGATGAAGGCGAGGGCGTCCACGGGCTCCCCGTGCACCAGCACGTTGACCTTGACCAGATCCCCGGGCCCGTACCCGATCTGCTCGTAGTCCATGGAGGCGTAGCCCCGGGAGAGGCTCTTGAGGCGGTCGTGGAAGTCGTAGAGGATCTCGGCAAAGGGAGCCTCGTAGACCAGCTCTACCCGCTTCTGGGCCCCAGGGAGGTAGGTCATGTTCACCAGGCGGCCCCGCTTCTCCTGCACCAGTCCCATGATGGCCCCCACGTACTCCTCCGGGGTGAAGAGGGTGAGCTTCACGTAGGGTTCGAGGATCTCCTCCATCTTCGCCGGGTCGGGGAGGTCGGCGGGGTTGTGCACCTCCAGCTCCTCCCCGCCCTTCAGGCGCACCCGGTAGACCACGCTGGGGGCGGTGGCGATGAGCTCCAGGCCGAACTCCCGCTCCAAGCGTTCCTGGACGATCTCCGCATGGAGGAGCCCCAGGAAGCCGCAGCGGAAGCCGAAGCCCAAGGCGGTGGAGGTCTCCGGCTCGAAGGTGAGGGCGGCGTCGTTGAGCTTGAGCTTTTCCAGGGCGTCCCGGAGCTTGCCGTAGTCCCCGGACTCCACCGGGTAGAGCCCGGCGAAGACCACGGGCTTGGCGGGGCGGAAGCCGGGGTAGGGGGCGTCGGTGGGGCGGAGGGCCAGGGTGATGGTGTCCCCCACCTGCACGTCGTGGATGTCGCGGATGGCGGCCACGAGCCAGCCCACCTCCCCTGCGGTGAGCTCCTCGGTGGGCACGAGGCCTTGCGGGGTGAAGACCCCCACCTTGTCCACGGTGAACTCCTTTCCCGTGGACCAGACGCGGATGCGGTCCCCGGGGCGCACCCTTCCTTCGAAGAGGCGCAGGTAGGGGATGACCCCCTGGTAGGCGTCGTAAAGGGAGTCGAAGATGAGGGCCTTCAGGGGGGCTTCCGGGTCCCCCTTGGGGGGCGGGATGCGCTGGACGATGGCCTCGAGGATCGCCTCCACCCCTTCCCCCGTCTTCCCCGAGGCGAAGATGGCCTCGTCCGCGGGGAGGCCCAGGACCTCCTCCACCTCGAGGGCCACCTCCAGGGGGCGGGCGTTGGGCAGGTCGATCTTGTTGATGACCGGGATCATCGCGTGGCCGTGCTCCAGGGCCATGTAGAACTTGGCCAGGGTCTCCGCCTCCACCCCCTGGCTGGCGTCCACCACCAGCAAGACCCCCTCCACCGCCGCCAGGGCCCGGGAGACCTCGTAGGTGAAGTCCACGTGCCCCGGGGTATCGATGAGGTGGAAGACGTAGATTTCCCCGTCCCTGGCGCGGTAGTTCACCCGCACGGCGCTGGCCTTGATGGTGATGCCCCGCTCGCGTTCCAGCTCCAGGGAGTCCAAAAACTGCTCCCGCATCTCCCGCTCGCTCACCGCGTGGGTGAGCTGCAGGATGCGGTCGGCCAGGGTGGACTTCCCATGGTCCACGTGGGCGATGATGGAGAAGTTGCGGATGCGGTGGCTCTCCATCCTTTCCATCGTCCGGGGTGGAAGGGGTAAAGTCAAGCTGTCCGCTTCTGGATGGGAGGACCCGCTAGACTGGACCCATGGCCCAAGACCCAGAGATATGGCCGGCCCTGGGCCGTCTGTACTGGCGCCTGGCCTTGCTCCCGGCGGTCTGGTTCCCCGTGGTGGTCCTCTACGGGGGACCGGTGATGCTGGGGGCTACCCTCCTCTACTGGGCAAGCCTACCGGTTACCTATGGCTTGGCCAGGCTCACCGGGAGGGAACGCCTGGCGGTGTCCCTGCACCTGGGGGTGGCCGTGTTCACCGCCCTCTGGAGCCTGGTGAGCCCTCCTGAGGGGGTGGTCCAGGGCCTTTCCGGGGACGGATGGCGGCTTGGGGTTATGGCCTTCTACACTGTGGGCGCTTTTGCCCTTGCCGCTTTTGCTGGCTGGCCGGGGCTGGTTCTGGGTCTGGTCTACGCCCTTTTCGCTCCCTGGCCCCAGGGGGAAACCCGCTTTCTCGTGGCCGCGGGCACCGTGCTGGCTGGGGTGGGGGGCCTCAGCGTGGGGGCTATGGCGAGCCGCCTCGAGGCCCTGCAGCGCCTGATCCGGACCGAGGCCCTTACCGATTCCCTCACGGGTTTGGCCAACCGCCGCTCCCTGGAGCGGGACTTCCCCCGCTTTCAGGCCCTGGCGGCGCGGGAGGGGCTTTCGCTCCTCCTTTCCCTTTGGGACTTGGATAACCTCAAGGGCATTAATGACCGGGAGGGGCACAGGGCAGGGGACGCCCACCTGGTCCGCTTTGCCCAGGTCTTGCGAGAGGAGGTCCGGGAGGGAGATGCCCTGTACCGTATCGGGGGGGACGAGTTCGTGGGCTTGCACCTGGGCTTGGAGGACGGGGCCTCCCTGGAGGAGCGGGTCCACGCCCGCTTTCCCTCGGTTTCCGTGGGGTTTTGCCCTGCGGGCACCCAGGGGTTGCCTCAGGCCCTGGCGGCGGCGGACGAGCAGATGTACGGCAAGAAGGGAAGGTGAGGCGCAGCCTTGCTCCTTCGCTTGGCGCTGGGTAGACTGCCTCGCGGAGGTTTCCTTGGCTTCGGATCGCTTCATAGAGCAACTGGCCCGGCGCTTCGCCCGGGAGCGGGTGCTCCCGCAGGCGGCGGAGCTGGACCGGGAAGCCCGCTTCCCCCGGGCCCTTTTCCGGGAGGCCGGGGAGCTGGGTTTCCCCACCCTGGTGGTGCCGGAGGCCTGGGGTGGAGCGGGCCTGGGCCCCGAGGCCCTGGTCCTGGTGGCCGAGGAGCTGGCCTACGCCTGTACGGGGGTGGCGGCGGCCCTCCTCCTCAACAACCTGGTGGCGGACGCCCTCCTCCTCTCGGGAAGCCCTTACGCCCAGGGATTTCTCCCTAGGCTCAGGGAGGAGGTGGCCTCCTACGCCCTCACCGAGCCCCACGCGGGCTCGGACGTGGCCAACTTGCGCACCCGGGCGGAGAGGGTGGCTGGGGGGTACCGCCTCTACGGGCGGAAGACCTGGATCAGCCACGCCCCGGAGGCGGCTTTTTTCGTGGTCTTCGCCCGGGTGGCGGAAGGGCGGGAGGGGATCGCCGCCTTCCTGGTGGAGCGGGGGGCAGGGGTGGAGGTGGGGCCTCCTTTGCCCAAGCTGGGGCAGAAGGCCTCCCCAGCGGCGGAGGTGGCCCTGGAGGGGGCTTTTGTGCCCGAGGAGGGCCTCATCGCCCGGGAGGGCTTTAGGCTCGCCATGCGGGTCTTCAACCGCTCGAGGCCCATGGTGGCCGCCTTGGCCGTGGGGCTTTTGCAAAGGGCTTTGGACGAGGCCCTGGCCTACGCCGCCATGCGGGAAGCCTTTGGCAGGCCCCTCTTGGAGCACGAGGGGGTGGGGTTTAAGCTTTCGGAGATCCACATGGACCTGGAGGCCGCTCGTCTCCTCACCCTCAAGGCCGCCGACCTGGCGGAACGGGGCGAGGAGAACGCCTTGGAGGCGGCCACGGCCAAGGCCTTCGCCGCCGACGCCGCGGTGCGGGGGGTTTCGGAGGCCCTCCAGGTCTTTGGCGGTAACGGCTACAGCGAGGAGTATCCCTTGGCCAAGCTGTACCGGGACGCCAAGGTGCTCCAGATCTACGAGGGCACCTCGGAGATCCAGAGGCTCATCATCCTGCGGGAGCTGGCAAGGAGGCGGACATGGGAGAGCCGGTGATCCTCGAGGCGGTGCGCACCCCCATCGGCAAGCGGAACGGGGCCCTAAGGGCGTGGCGGCCCGATGCCCTCTACGCCCGGGTCTTGGACGCCCTCCTGGAGCGGACGGGCATCGACCCCCGCCTCATCGGGGACGTGGTCACGGGCTGCGTCACCCAGGCGGGGGAGCAGGGGGCCAACGTGGGCAGGCTCGCCGTCTTCCTTTCCCGGCTCCCCAAGGAGGTGCCCGCGGTGACCCTGAACCGCATGTGCGGTTCTTCACAGCAAGCGGTCCACTTCGCCGCAAGCGCCATCGCCGCTGGCGACCTGGACTTCGCCATGGCCGGGGGGGTGGAGAGCATGACCCGGGCCCCCATGTTCTCGGACATCGGGGGCGGCTTCCACACCTTAAACCCCGCCCTCTTCCAGAAGTACGAGCTCGTCCACCAGGGGGAAAGCGCCGAGCGCATCGCCGAGCGCTACGGGCTTTGCCGGGAGGAGCTGGACGAATGGGGCTACCTCTCCCACCGGCGGGCGGCCCAGGCCACCAAGGAGGGCCGCTTCCGGGCCCAGATGGTGCCCTTAACGGGCCTGGACCCCGAGGGGAAGCCCTTCCTCCTGGACTTCGACGAGGGGGTGCGCCCGGATGTGGACTACGAGCGCATGCTGGCCCTCAAGCCCGTTTTCCGGGAGGACGGGGTGGTGACCGCGGGGAACGCCAGCCAGATCTCCGACGGGGCCGCGGCCCTTCTCCTCGGGGATCGGGAGAAGGCCCTGGCCCTGGGCCTCTGCCCCCGGGCCCGTTTCCTCGCCCGGGTGGCGGTGGCGGGGGACCCCACCCTTCAGCTTCTGGAGGTGATCCCCGCCACCAAAAAGGCCCTGGAGAAGGCGGGGCTTTCCCTTAAGGACCTAGACGTGATCGAGATCAACGAGGCCTTCGCCAGCGTGGTCCTGGCCTTCCTGCGGGAGCTTGGCCCGGATCCGGAGCGGGTGAACCCCAATGGCGGGGCCATCGCCCACGGCCACCCCCTGGGGGCCACGGGGGCGGTGCTTATGACCAAGCTCCTCCACGAGCTGGAGCGCACCGGGGGGGAGTTCGGCTTGCAGGTGATGTGCATCGGTCACGGCCAGGCCACGGCCACCATCGTTCAGAGGATCTAGGAGGGGGTATGGAGCGGAGCGCCTTGGTGACGGGAGGAGCCTCGGGGCTGGGAAGGGCTACGGCCCTGGCCCTAAAGGCGAGGGGGTACCGGGTGGTGGTCCTGGACCTGAAGCGGGGAGAGGAGGAGGGCCTCCGCTACCTGGAGGGGGACGTGACCCGGGAGGAGGACGTCAGGGAGGCGGTGGCCCTCGCCGTTTCCCAAGCCTCCCTCTTCGCCGTGGTGAACGCGGCGGGGATCGGGATCGCAAGGAAGGTCCTGGGCCGTGAGGGCCCCCACGACCTGGAGGGCTTCCGCCGGGTGGTGGAGGTGAACCTGGTGGGCACCTTCAATGTGCTCCGCTTGGCCGCCTGGGCCATGCGGGAAAACCCCCCTGACCTCGAGGGGCAGCGGGGGGTGATCGTGAACACCGCCAGCGTGGCCGCCTTTGAGGGGCAGATCGGCCAGGCGGCCTACGCCGCCAGCAAGGGGGGCGTGGTGGCCCTCACCCTTCCCGCCGCCCGGGAGCTTGCGGAGTGGGGGATCCGGGTGGTGACCGTGGCCCCGGGCCTCTTCGACACCCCCCTCCTCCAAGGGCTTCCGGAAAAGGCCAAGGCCTCCTTGGCGGAACAGGTGCCCTTCCCCAAGCGCCTGGGCCGCCCAGAGGAGTACGCCCTTTTGGTCCTGAACATCCTGGAAAACCCCATGCTGAACGGGGAGGTGATCCGCCTGGATGGCGCCTTACGCATGGCCCCCCGGTAGGGTTCTGGACCTCACCCGGCTTCTGCCTGGGCCCCTGGCGGGGAAGCTCCTCGCCGACCTGGGTTTCCCGGTGCTCAAGGTGGAGCCCCCGGGCGGGGACCTTTTGGCAGCCTGGGCCCCGGAGGCCTACCGCTTCCTGAACGGCAGGAAGGAGGTCCTCACCCTGAACCTGAAGGAGGAAGAGGGCCGGGCCAGGCTCCTCGCCCTGGCGAAGGAGGCCGCCGTCCTCCTCGAGGCCAACCGCCCCGGGGTCATGGAGCGGCTCCGCCTGGGGCCGGAGGTGCTCTTGGAGGCCAACCCCCGTCTGGTCTACGCCCGGCTCCGGGGCTACCCCGAGGGCGCCGACCCCGGGCACGACCTCACCTACCTGGCGGAGGCGGGTCTCCTGGGACGCTTCCCCTGGCGGGCCTTCCAGTTCGCCGACCTGGCCGGGGCCTATGCCCTGGCCCTCGCCGCCTTGAAGGGCCTCCTCCTGGGGGGCGGGGTCTACGAGGTGGCCCTCTCCGAGGCGGTGAAGGCCATCGCCTACCCCCCGGTTCCCTTCCTGGATGGCTCCGTCCTCTGCTACGGGGTCTACCCCGCCCAGGAGGGGGAGGTGGCCCTGGCGGCCCTGGAGCCCCATCTCTGGGCCCGCTTTTGCCAGCGGGCGGGCCTGCCTGAACTCCTCCCCCTGGCCTTCACCCCGGCGCGTCCGGAGAACCCCGCCTACGGGAAGCTCCTGGCCTTTTTCGCAGGCCAGGGGGCCGGGGCCTGGGAGGCCTGGGCCAAGAGGGAGAGCCTCCCCTTGCGGGCGGTGCGGGGTTAGGCCCTCCCCACGGTTCGCCCGTGGCCCCTTTGACCTTTTCCCCCTCCTCCCCTATACTGGTTTCCGCTACGGGGAGTAGCGCAGCCCGGTAGCGCACCTCGTTCGGGACGAGGGGGTCGCTGGTTCAAATCCAGTCTCCCCGACCAGGAGGCCGGCCCGCGGGCCGGCCTTGCGTATACTCCGGAGGTGGGCTTCCTGGCGGGCCTGGCCCTCTTCCTCCTGGGCCTCGAGCTGGCCTACCAGGGCTTCGCCCGCTTCCGTGGGCGCCGGCACCTCCTGGCCCGGGCCCTGGGGCGTCCGGGGCGGACCCTGGTTTTCGGCTTTCTCCTGGGCCTCTTCTCCGGCAGCGGTTCCGGCCTGAGCCTTCTTTCCCTGGCCCTCTTGGAGAGCCGCATCCTCTCCTTTGCCCTGGCGGGCCTGCTCTCCTTGGCCGCCACCGCCGGGGCCGCCCTTTGGGTGGGGGTGGTGGCCCTGGGCCCCCGGGGGGCGGCGGAGGCCCTCCTGGCCTTGGGCATGTGCCTCTTCCTGCCTCCCAGGACCCGGCCTTGGGGGCAGGTGTCCCTGGGGCTCGGCCTCCTCCTCCTGGGCTTCGGGTACATGGGGGAAGGGGCCCAAGGGGTGGTGGGTCTGGGCCTGGGGGGGCTTTCCCCGGGGGGCTACTACCTCCTGGGCCTGGCCCTGGCCTTCCTCCTGGGCTCGGCCAACGGCGTGGCCGCCTTAGCCCTGGCCCTGGCCCCCAGCCTGCCTCCGGCCGCCCCCCTAGCCCTGGTCCTGGGGGGCGGGGTGGGGACCACCGGCACCCTCTTCCTCGCCGGCCTCCTGGGCCGGCGGGAGGCCCTGGCCCTGGGGGCGGCCCTGGGGGTCCACCGCCTCCTCCTCTCCCTTCTCCTCTTCCTCCTGCTGCCCGGCCTCGGGGGAATGGGGGTGTTGGGGGTGCACCTCCTCTCCCATCTCCTCTACGCCCTGGCCTTCCTCCCCTTGCGGGAGGGGTATGCCCGGCTGGCGGAAGGGCTTTTCCCCGGGCCCCGGGTGGCCCCCAAGTACCTCTCCCTCGAGGCCTTGGAGACCCCCCTTCTGGCCCAGGCCCTGGTGCTGCGGGAGCTGGGCCGGGTGGCGGACGCGGTGCGGGAGATGCTGGCCAAGGCGGTGCGCATCCTGAGCCAGGAGGAGGGAGGGGAGGCGGAGCTTTCGGCCCTGGAGGAGAAGGTGGACCGCCTTACCCGGGAGGTGGTCCTGTACACCGCGGAGCTTTCCACCCGCACGGGGGACGAGCGGGCGGTGAGGCTTTTTGTGGCCGCCAGCGAGCTGGAGCACCTGGGGGATCTGGTGCGGCGGGCGGTTCGGCAGGCGGAAAAGCTCTGGGCCCAGGGGCTCACCTTCAGCCCGGAGGGCAAGGAGGACCTCCTGGAGGCCGCCCGGCGGGTCCTGCGGCGCCTGGAGGCCATGGCCGCCGCCCTCACCACCGGCGAGAAACGCCTGGCCCAGGAGGTGCTCCGCGAGGGGCCGGAGGCGGCCTTTTGGGACCGCCTGCGCCGGGCCCACCTCCTGCGGCTGGAGGGAGGGCGGCAGGAGAGCCGCGCCACCACCCTGGCCCACCTGGACCTCCTCATCACCCTGGAGGAGTTTTCCGCCGGGGTGGAAAGGCTTTGCCGCCTGGTGCTGGAGCTTTAAGCTAAAGGGCGTGGTGAGGATCCTGGGCGGCAAAGCCCGGGGCGTGCCCTTGAAGGTCCCCTCCTCGGCTCGGCCTTCCCCGGTGCGCCTGCGCAAGGCCCTCTTCGACTACCTGCGCCTGCGCTACCCCGGGCGGGGCCGCTTCCTGGACCTCTACGCGGGCAGCGGGGCGGTGGGCCTGGAGGCCGCCAGCGAGGGCTTCGAGGCCACCTTGGTGGAGAAGGACCGTGAGGCCATCGCCCTTCTCCGGGAAAACCTCCGGCGCACCGGCCTTCCGGCCCGCATCGTCCCCCTGCCGGTGGAGGTCTTCCTGCCCGAGGCCAGGGCCAGGGGGGAACGCTACACCGTGGCCTTCATGGCCCCCCCCTACGCCTTGGACCTGGCGGAGGCCTTCCGGGCCCTCCTGGAAAGCGGTTTGGTGGAGGAAGGGGGGCTTTGCGTCCTCCAGCACCCCAAGGAGCTCTACCTCCCCTTCGGGGAGCGCCGGGTCTACGGGGAAAACGCCCTCACCCTGGTGGAGGTATGAATGCACGTGGTCTATCCGGGAAGCTTTGACCCCCTGACCAACGGCCACCTGGACGTGATCCAGCGGGCGAGCCGCCTCTTCGCCAGGGTTACCGTGGCCGTGCTGGAGAACCCCAGCAAACGGAACCAGTACCTTTTCACCGCCGAGGAGCGCCTGGGCATCATCCGCGAGGCCACCGCCCACCTGCAAAACGTGGAGGCCCATACCTTCTCCGGCCTCCTGGTGGACTTCGTGCGGCGGGTGGGGGCCCAGGCCATCGTCAAGGGCCTCCGGGCGGTTTCCGACTACGAGTACGAGCTCCAGATGGCCCACCTCAACCGGCAGCTTTTGCCGGGGCTGGAGACCCTTTTCATCCTGGCGGCCACCCGCTACGCCTTTGTGTCCAGCACCATGGTCAAGGAGATCGCCCGCTACGGCGGGGACGTGTCCAAGCTGGTCCCCCCCGCCACCTTGAGGGCCCTCAAGGCCAAGTTCGGCTAGCCCCGCTGCGACCAGTAGACCCCCAGGGCGATGAGGAGGAGGCCGGGGAGCTGGGCTGCCCTCGGGGTTTCCCCCAGGAGGAGGGCGGCGAACAGGAGGGCCAGGGCGGGGGTCAGGTTGAGGAAGGGGGCCACCCGGCTCGCGGGGTGGCGCTGCAGCACCAGGCCCCAGAGGGTGAAGGCCAGAAAGGCCCCTCCGAGGGCGGTGTAGAGGAGGGCCAGCCAGGCGGTGGGGCCCGCCTCGGGGAAAGGGTGGGGGAGGGCCAGGGGCAGGAGGAGGAGGCTTCCCAGGAGCATGCTGGCGGCGGTGACCTCCAGGGGGCTCCTTCGCCGCACCGCTAGGGCCACCCCCACGCTGTAGGCCCCCCACAGGGTGGCGGCCAGGACCAGGAGGAGGATGCCCAAAAGCCTCCCGTGGCCGCCTTCCGCCCCCCCTTGGGCCAGGGCCAGCCAGACCACCCCGCTCCCCGAGAGGAGGAGGCCCAGGAGGAGGGGCCGGGAAAGGGGTCGGCGGAAGTAGAGGCTGTAGGCCAGGGCGGTGGAAAGGGGGTAGACCGCTCCTACCGCCGCCGCGTCCGAGGCCGGGGCCAGGCGTATCCCGTGGAAGAAGACCAGGCTGAAAAGGGCCACGCCCCCCAGGGCCAGGAAGAGGCTTTGCCCCAGGGGCCGCACCTGGGGCAGGCGGCCGAGGAGGAGGATAAAGCAGGGCAGGGCCAGGGCGAAGCGCAAAAAGGAACCCCACTCGGGGCGGATCTCCCCCATGGCGGCCCTGGAGGCCACCACGTTGAGGGCCCAAAGGAGGGGGGGCAGGTACACGAGGGGGTCGCGGTGGGGCGGCATGCCCCAAGCCTACCGGGTAAAATCCCTCCTGGAGGTCGGCATGAAGGCGTTTCCCAGCAAGTACGGCCACGCCCTGGAGTTTGGCCACCTCATCGGGGGTGAGGAAGTCCACGAGGGAGAGGTCCGGGAAAGGCGCAACCCCGCGGACCGGGAGGACCTGGTGGCCCGCTTCCCCGAGGGCACCAAGGAGACCCTAAGGAAGGCGGCTCTCAAGGCGCGGGAGGCTTTTAGGGAGTGGAGCCAGACCCCGGCCCCCGTGCGGGGCCAGATGCTTTTCAACCTGGCCAAAATCCTGGAGCGGGAGAAGCCCACCCTGACCCGGCTCATGGTGCGGGAGGTGGGGAAGACCTTCAAGGAGGCGGGCGGGGACGTGCAGGAGGCCATCGACACCGCCCTCTTCTTCGCCTCCGAGGGGCGGAGGCTCTACGGCCAAACCGTGCCCAGCGAGATGCGGGACAAGGAGCTCTTCACCTTCCGCAGGCCCTTGGGGGTGGTGGGGATGATCACCGCCGGGAACTTCCCCATCGCCGTGCCCAGCTGGAAGCTGATCCCCGCCGTGCTCACCGGGAACGCGGTGGTCTGGAAGCCCTCGGATGACTCCCCGACCCTTTCCTACATCTTCGTGAGGCTCTTCGAGGAGGCGGGCCTGCCTCCTGGGGTCATCAACGTGGTCTTCGGCGGGGGGAAGGACTCCACCGGCCAGTGGCTGGTGGAGCTCATGGACGAGGGCCTCCTCAACAAGTTCGCCTTCACGGGGAGCACCCAGGTGGGGCGCCTCATCGGGGAGGTGGCGGGCCGGAACCTGATAAGGCCCACCCTGGAGCTCGGGGGCAAGAACCCCCTGGTGGTCATGCGGGACGCCGATCTGGACCTGGCGGTGGAGGGGGCCTGGTGGAGCGCCTTTGCCACCGGGGGACAGCGGTGCACCTCCGCGGGGAACATCATCGTGGACGCCCCCATCTACGAGGAGTTCAAGCGGCGCTTCCTGGAAAGGACCGAGGCCACGGTGGTGGGGAATCCCCTTCTCCACCCCGAGGTCACCTATGGCCCCTTTATCAACGACCGCCTGTTCCAGCGTTGGCGGGAACACTACGTTTGGGGAGAGGAGGACGGGGCTACCTTGCTCTTCGGCCAGGGCCGGATTACCCGGGAAAACCCCTACCCGCGTTTCCTGGGGGACCCGGAGGCGGGGCTATTCGGCTGGCCCACGGTCTGGGAGGCCCGTCCCGGCATGCGCCAGTTTGAGGAGGAGATCTTCGGCCCCACGGTCAACCTGGTGAAGGTGGACGGGATCGAGGAGGCCCTCGAGGTGGCCAACAGCACCCCCTATGGCCTCTCCAGCGCCATCTACACCCACCACCGCCACTGGGCCTACCGCTTCAAGGTGGGCATCCGGGCGGGGATGACCAGCGTCAACAACACCACCGTGGGCGCCGAGGCCCACCTGCCCTTCGGCGGGGTGAAGGCCAGCGGCAACGGGGCGCGGGAGTCGGGGATCTGGGTCCTGGAGGAGTACACCTACTGGCAGGCGGTGAACGAGGAGTACTCGGGGCGGCTGCAACTCGCCCAGATGGACACCGGCTACGCAAGCCCCAAGCCCGCCGCGCCCTGGGCCGAGGTTTTGGGCTTCGATACCCCTTCCCGCTGAGCCCTTCGCCCCACTGCCCCAGGCGGGAACCTCCCCCGCCCCTTTGCCGGGGCCTCGAGGGGACGCGGTCCCCACGGGGTGGCATTACTGGGCGCTTTCCAGGTCAGGCCTCAGGCGCACCGCCTCCCGCAGGTAGACGTGCCGCACCCGATCCTGGGGGGTGTCGGTGTTCCAGAGGGCGAGAACCCGGATGACCCGGGGCAGGCTCCCCGGCACCGGCACCTCCCGGGCGGAGAGGAGGGGCACCCGGTGCATGCCGATCTGGCGGGCGGCCTCCGCGGGGAAGGCGGAGGAGAGGTCCTCGGTGACGGTGAAGATAACCGCGGCCAGCTCCTCGTGGCTTTGGATGCCGTTGGCCTCCAGCATCTTAAGGAGAAGTTCCCTTGTGGCCCGATGGATGGCCTCGGGGGTATCCTCCTCCACGGTGATGGCGCCGCGGATGCCCCGCACCATGTTGGGCCCATCCTAGCGGCTTGGGCCCCCGGGGGCAAGACGCGCCCGGCCCCTCCCGGGGGCCGCGGCGGGCGTCCGTGCCCCCTTCCGCCACCTTTTTCCGGGGAACCTTGTGCTTCCTTCCCCATGCAAAGGCCGCGCGCACCCCTTCGCTGGATCCCCCACGCGGACTCTGTCCGCCTGGAGTGGCCTCAGGTTCCGAGGCCCAGGAGGAGGAAGAGGGGCAGGACCAGGGCCCCGAGGAGCTGGAGGGGAAGCCCGGCCCGCACCATCTCCCAGGTCCCCACCCCCTGGGCGCTGGCCAGGGCGTTGGCGGGGGTGGAGATGGGGAGGAGGAAGGCCAGGGAGCTCCCCAGGGCCACCGCCGCCAAGGCGGGGAAGGCGTCCAGGCCGAGCCCGGGGGCGGCCGCCGCCACCAGGGGGATGAGGGCGGCGGCGGTGGCGGTGTTGGAGAGGAAGGCGGAAAGGCCGCCGGAGAGGAGGACCAGCAGGGCCAGGACCCCGTAGGGGGGCACCTCCCCTTGGGGCAGGCCCTGGAGGAGGAGTTCCGGCAGCCCTCCGGCCTCGAGGGCCTTCCCCAGGGCCAGGCCGCCCCCCACCAGGAGGAGGACCTCCCAGGGGATCCCCCGGGCCTCGGGCCAGGGCAGGGGTCTGGCCCGAGGCAGGGGCAGGAAGAAGAGGCTCGCCGCCAGGAGGGCCACCCCGGCGTCGCTCAAGGGGAGGCCCAGGGGGCCCCGGAGGAGGAAGCCCAGGAGGGCCAGCCCCAGGATGGCCCCCGCCCAGACCTCCTCCGGCCGCCAGGGGCCTGGGGTCTGGGGGAGGGCCCCTAGCCTCGCTCCCTTAGGAGGGGGAAACAGCCAGAGGAGCCACCCCCAGGCCAGGAGGAGGAGGGCCAGGCTGGCGGGCAGGGCCAGAGCCATCCAGGAGGCCATCTCCAGGGGCCGGCCCAGGGTCTCCCGCAGGTAGCCTGCCAGGAGGGCGTTGGGGGGCGTGCCCACCAGGGTGGCCATCCCGCCGATGGAGCTGGCGAAAGCCACCCCCAGGACCAGGCCGGTGCGGAACCGAGGGGCGGTCTCGGCCAGGAGGGGCTTGGCCGCCGCCAGCATCAGGGCGGTGGCGGCGGTGTTGGAGATCCACATGGAAAACAGGCCGGTGAGGCCCATGAGGGCCAGAAGCAGCCTTCCCGGATGGCCCCCCAAGCCCGCGAGGAGCCAGAGGGCTAGCCTCTGGGGTAGCCCGCTCCGCTCCAGCCCTAGGCCCAGGAGGAGCGCCCCCAGGAGGAGGAAGACCACCGGCTGCCCGTAAGCCCCCGCCACCTCACCCTCGGCCAGGGTCCTGGAGGCGGGGAGCACCAGGAGGGGCAGGAGGGCGGGGAGGGCCAGGGGCAGCCCCCCGAAGCTCCACCAGGCCACCATCCAAAGGAGGAGCCCCAGGCCCACCCTACCCTGCGGAGGGAGCTCCCCGGGCCCGAGGAGGGTCAGGAGGAAGAGGAGGGGCCCGGGGAGGAGGCGCAGGAGGGGAAGCGCGCGGCCCACCGGGGCATGATACCCCTTGGGCTAGACTTATGGGGATGAACCTGATGGCCGTCTTCGCCCACCCCGACGACGAGATCGGTGCTGCCGGGACCCTGGCCCTCCACGCCCGGCGGGGGGACCGGGTGCTTTTGGTCTGGATGACCCGGGGGGAGCTGGCGAGCCAGTTTGGGGAAGCCCCTCCCGAGGAGGTGGCCCGCGTCCGGGAGGACCACGGGGCCCACGTGGCGGGGCTTTTGGGGGCCGAGCCCCGCTTCCTCCCCTTTGCCGACACCTTTCTCACGGGTGGCCGGGAGGAGGCCTTGGCCCTGGCCCGGCTGATGGCCGAGTTCCAGCCCGACGCCGTCATCACCTGGGACCCCCTGGACGTCCACCCCGACCACCGGGCCACCCACCAGGCGGTGCTTTCCGCCCTGAAGCTCTGCCGCATTCCCAAGCTGGTGAAGGAGGCCTACCGGAAGCCGGTGCGGCTCTACCACTACCCCCGGCGGGACCTCCCCCGCCCCTGGGTCTACGTGGACACCACCGCCACCCAGGAGGTGGCCGAGGCGGTGTTCAGCTTCTACCGCGACTTCTACCGCTGGCCCTTCACCTTGGAGGAGTTTCGCGCTCGCCGGAGGCTCCTGGGTCTGGAGGCTGGGGTTCCCTTTGCGGAGGCCTTTCAGACGGAGCGTCCCCCGGCCCACGGGGCCCTTCCCTAGGCCCCTCCTCGGGGTCGGGGGCGGGGGTGAGGGCGTAGGCCAGGACCACCGCGGGCAGGACCAGGGGCAAGGTGGCGTAACCGCCCCACTCCAGGGCCAGCACCGTGGCGGCGAAGGGGGCCCGGGCCACCGCCGCCAGGACCGCGGCCCCCCCTGCCAAGGCCAGGCCCTCGAGGGGCACTGCCAGGGGCTCCAGAAACCGGGCCACCAGGATCCCCAACAGCCCTCCCAGGGCCAGGGCCGGGGTGAAGGCCCCCCCGTAGGCCCGGACGCCCGTGGCCAGGATGAGGAGGAGGGCTTTGGCCAGGAGGAGGTAGCCCACGGCCGCGGGGGAGAGGAGGGGCGTGGCGGCCACCGCCACCCAGCCCAGGCCCGTCCCCAGGGCCTCCGGCAGGAGGAGGAGGAGGAGGGCCAGGGCCAGCCCCAAAAGGCCGTGCCGCAGGGGGAAGGGGAGGTGCCGCAGCCCCCGCTCCAGGAGGCGGCCACCCCCCAGCCACAAGGCCGCAAGCGCCGCTGCCAGAAGCCCCACCAGGGCCCCGAAGGGCACCGCCCGCAGGTCCACCTCCGCCCGGAAGGGTAGGAGGGGGCTGTAGCCGAAGAAGGCGCCGTACAGGGCGAAACCGGAGAGGGCCCCGATGAGGGCCGGGGTGAGGGCCTTGGCTTCCAGGAGGAGGCTCCGGTAGAGGATTTCCGTGGCCAGGAGGGCCCCGGCCACCGGGGCGTGCAGCCCGGCGCCCAGTCCCGCCGCCAGGCCGGCGAAGGCCAGCCCTCCCCCCAGGCGGGGAA
This sequence comes from Thermus thermamylovorans, assembly GCF_004307015.1. NCBI lineage: Bacteria > Thermotogati > Deinococcota > Deinococci > Thermales > Thermaceae > Thermus > Thermus thermamylovorans. Next base: position 75,168 of record NZ_SIJL01000004.1, on the reverse strand, counting down.
ACCGCCGGTCCAAGGCGGTGCCCAGCCAAAGCCCCAGCACCCCCAAAGGCCCCTCCCGGCCCAGGGGGGAGTAGAGGGATAGCTGCAGGATGCCCCCCAGAACCCCCCGGGGATGGGCCAGGCGGGGGGTGGGCAGGCCTTCCCGGGCCTGGCGCAAAAAGGCCGCCAGGCCCTGGCCCGTGCCCAGGAAGCTGGTGAGGGCAAAAAGCGGGGGTAGGAGGAAGGCCAGGGGCCAGGGCCCGGGTCCGGTGAAGGCCTGGGCCAGGCCGCCCTCTCCCGGGGCGGCAGGGGGCAGGTAGCCGAAAAGGGTGCCGAAGCCCAGCCCCAGGCCCCGCAGGAGGGCGGTGGCCCCGGCGGCCAGGAGCCCAGCCAAGGCCCCCGTGAAGGCGCTGTAGAGGATGAGGGGGCCGGTGTGGCGCACCTCCCCTTCCCAGAGGGGAAACCCCGCTTGCCGCTGCCCGAAGCCCGGCGGCCGCATTAGAGGGAGTGTACCAAAGCCGATGGGGTGCCCCGGGCGAGCCGTGGGCTGGGGAGGCCCAACGCCCGGTACCCGCCCCGGGTGAGGGCCCGCACCAGGAGGCGGGGGTCAGCCCTCTCCCACAGGAACAGGACCTCGTTTTTCACGTCCAGGTCCGGACTAGAGGCCAGGGAGTCGGTGCCCAGGGCGAGCTCCACCCCGTGGCGGGCATAGAGGGCGAGGGGGGCTTCCCCCACCCCTAGCCCCGCGTTGGAGCGGGGGCAGAGGATCACCTTGGTCCCGGTCTCCGCGAGGAGCCGCACCTCCTCCTCGTCCACCTGCACCCCGTGGACCAAGGCGGTGTGGGGTCCCAGGACCCCCAGGGCGTGGAGGTGGCGGATGGGGGTGAGGCCTGGGGGGGCCCAGGGGGTCTGGCTGAAGCGGCGGTGGACCTCGGCCAGGGGGCCTTCCCTCCTCAGGAGAAAGGCCACCTCCTCGAGGCTTTCCCCCGCGTGGACCATGAGGGGGAGGCCCTCAGCCCTGGCGTACTGGGCGAGCCGCCGCAACAGGGGGGCGCTCACCGAGTAGGGGGCATGGGGGGAAAGCCCCACCCGCACCCGTCCCTCCAGGCGTCGCCAGGCCCTGATCTTGGCCTGGACCTGCTGGAACACTTCCTCGGCGTCCTCGGGGTCCGGGGCGAAGACCTCGTAGAAGGCCACCCCGGGAAGGGGGCTTTCCCGGAGCAGGAACTCCATGACCTCGTCCTTGAACACCACGTCGGCAAAAGCCCCCGCTCCGGAGGCCAGAAGCTCCTCCAGGCCCTTCTGCGCCGCCTCCAGCCCCCGCCTTTCCCGATGGGCCACCACGTGGGGGATGAAGCCGGAAAAGGGGCCCCGGTAAAGGGGGTGAAGGGAGAGGTCCAGGTGGGTGTGGGCGTTCACCGGGGGAGGGAAGAGGGCTTTCCCCTTGGGCACCACCTCCGCCTCGGGGAAGCGCCCCTTGAGCTCCTCCAGGGAGCCCTGGCCCACCACGTGCCTTCCCTGGACCGCGATGGCCCCCCGGAGCATGGGGGTGCCGAAGCCGGTGTAGACCACCTCCGCGGTCCAGAGCTCAGTCTTTAGCCAGAACATAGCGGTTGGGGTTTCGGGCGAAATCCACGGCCCGGTAGCCCCGGGCGAAGTAGTGGCCCAGGACCAGGCGGCTGTGTTCCCGCCACGCTAGCGCTAGGGCTGGGTCTTCCCGCAGGATCCTTCCCCAGTCCTCGGGGATCTGGAAGAGGAGGCGGGGGGCTTCCAGGTCCAGGTAGGCCTCCAGGGGCTCCTCTCCCTCCACCCGGTTGGCCTGGGGAAGGCCCGCCACCTCGGGGTCTGGCGGCGGGGCGTAGATGCGGGCGTAGACCCGCTCGGCCAGGAGGTCCCACTCCGCCAGGAGCCGGTCCGAGGGGGCCCCGGCGTTGATGCCTGTCATGGGGCCGTAGTGGTCGGGGAGGTAGGTTCTGGCGGTGGCCCCAAGCTTCCTCAGGTTGAAGTTGGCGTTAGGGCCCCGCAGGGGGTCGAAGGTCCAGACCACCCTCTGGATGCCCCGGGCCAGGCACCAGTCCCGCTGGAAGCGCTTCAGGAGGAGGGCGGCCCCCGTGCCCCGGTAGGGCTCCAGCACCCCCAGCATGTGGGAGTGCTGCAAGGTGGGGTCTTGGGTAGGGAAGCCAAAGACGAAGCCCACCATCCGCCCTTCCACGAAGGCTCCCGCCACCAGGCCCCCTTCATCCTGAACCGCAATGAGAAGGCCCCTTGGTACCAGATCGCTTTCCGCGCGGCCCCAGACCTCCCGCTGGAGCTCCACCACCGCCTCCATCTCCTCGGGGCCCTTTAGCTCGCGGACATGTACCTCTGCCATAGGGTGATCCGCTCTACCGCGGGAAGCTTCAGGTGCACGCCGATACCTGGACCCTCGGGCACGGGCATGAGGCCCTCCTCCGCCTCGAGGGCCTCCTCCACGATGTCCTCCTCCCAGTAGCGGCTGCTGGAGCTCACGTCCCCCGGCTTGGTGAAGGCGGGCAGGGTGGCCAGGTGGAGGTTGTGGGCCCTTCCCACCCCCGCCTCCAGCATCCCCCCCATCCAGAGGGGGATCCCGGCGCTTTGGGCCAGGGCGTGGACCTTGAGGCTTTCCCCGTGGCCCCCAAGCCGCGCCGGCTTGATGTTGAAGACCCGCCCTGAGCCGAGCTCGATGGCTTGCCTGGCCTTCTCCGCCGAGGTGAGGCTCTCGTCCAGGCAGATGGGGGTGGCGAGCTCCCGCCCGAGCTTGGCGTGGTCCAGGAGGTCGTCGTAGCCCAGGGGTTGCTCGATGTAGTCCAAGAAGAGCTCGTCCAAGCGCCTGAGCCGGGGGAAGTCGGCGAGGCGGTAGGCGCTGTTGGCGTCGGCGGTGAGGGTGGCCTCGGGGAAGGCCTGGCGCACCGCTTTCAGCACCTCGTGGTCCCAGCCCGGCTTGATCTTGAGCTTGATGCGCCGGTACCCCTGGGCCAGGTGCTTCTCCACCGCCTTCAGGGTTTCGGCGATGGAGGGCTGGATGCCCAGGGAAACCCCCACCTCCACCCGCTCCCTCACCCCGCCCAAGACCTGCCAAAGGGGCTTTCCCAGGCTCTTGGCAAAGAGGTCCCAGAAGGCCATCTCCAGGACCGCCTTGGCCATGGGGTTGCCCCGGAAAGGGTTAAGGGCCTGGCCCAGGGCCTCGGGGTTGGGCAAATCCCTTCCCAGAATCTGGGGCAGGAAGACCTCCTCCAGGAGGTAGCGGGCGCTGGCCACGGTCTCCTCCCGGTAGAGGGGAAGCCTTTCCGTCACCCCCTCCCCAAGCCCCTCGAGGCCCTCCCCGAAAAGCCTCAGGAGGAGGATGGTCCTTTTGGTTTGCACCCCGAAGCTGGTCTCAAAGCGGAACTTCAGGGGCAGTTCCAGGATGCGCAGCTCGGCCGCCTCTATGCGCACGGTTCCAGCACCTCCTTGCCCAGGTAGGGGACGAGGGCCTCCGGCACCCGCACCCGCCCATCGGGAAGCTGGTGGTTTTCCAACAGCATCACCAGGATCCTGGGGGTGGCCAGGGCGGTGTTGTTCAGGGTGTAGGCGTGGCGCACCTTTCCCTCCCGGTCCCGGTAGCGGAGGTCCGCCCGCCGGGCCTGCCAGTCCAGAAGGGCCGAGCAGGAGTGGGTTTCCCGGTAGCGCCCCTCCGAGGGTACCCAGACCTCCAGGTCCACCTGCCGCCACTTCCCCGGGCCCATGTCCCCGGTGGAGACCTCCAGAAGGCGGTAGGGAAGCTCCAGAAGCCCGAGGATCTCCTCGGCGTTTTGCAGAAGCTCCTCAAAGGCTTGGTCCGAGGCCTCGAGGCTGGCCTCGGTGAGGACGTACTGCTCCACCTTGTGGAACTGGTGCACCCGCATGAGGCCCCGCACGTCCTTGCCGAAGCTCCCCGCCTCCGAGCGGAAGGCGGGGGCGTAGCCCGCGTAGCGCTTGGGAAGCTCTTCCTGCCGCAGGATCTCCCCGCTGTGGAGGGCGTTTAAGACCACCTCGGCGGTGCCCGTGAGGTAGAGGTCCGTGCCGGCGATGGGCCAGACCTGGTCCCTGGCGGCCGGGAAGTGCCCGGTGCCCACGAAGGCGGCCTCCCGGGCGTAGGCGGGGAGGGTGAGGGGGGTGTAGCCCTTTTGCACCATGAAGTCCATGGCAAAGCGGAGGAGGGCCAGCTCATAGAGGGCCAGGTCCCCCCGCAGGGCGTAGGTGCGGCTTCCCGAAACCCGGCTCACCCGGGGTTCCCACCAGCCGTTCCTCTCCAGGAGGGCCACGTGGTCCAGGGGGGGGAAGGGGAACTCCCGTGGTCTCCCCACCCGCTTTATCTCCACGTTGGCCGCGTCGTCGGGGCCCGCCGGGGCCCCCGGCCAGGGGGGGAGGGGGACCTGGAGGAGGAGGTCCAGAAGCCGGACCTCCTTCTCCCGTAGGGCCTCCTCCAGGGCCTTGGCCTCCTCGGCCAGGGCCTTGCCCCGGGCCACCAGGTGGGGCCTCTCCTCCGGCGGGGCCTTGGGCACCCGCTTGGCGATCTGGTTGCGCTCGGTCTGGAGATCCTGGAGCCTCTGCTTCAGCCCCTGCACCTCCCCGTCCAGGGCCAGGAGCGCGTCCAGGTCCAGAGCCACCCCCTTGAGGCGGATGGCCTCCCGATAGACCTCGGGCTCCTGGCGCAGGCGCTTGAGGTCCACCATGGCTACTCCAGCACCCGGGGCACGCGGAAGAAGCCCGCTTCCCTTTCGGGGGCCACGGAGAGGGCCTCCTCCGGGCTCAAGGAGGGCCAAGGCTCGTCCTCCCGCAGGCGGCCCTGGGCTTCGGGCTCCTCCACCTCCTCCACCCGGGGCAGGCTGTCCACGAACTCCAGGATGCGCCTCAGGTCCTCGAGGAGAAGGGCCTCCTCCTCGGAGGAGAGCCGGATCTTGGCCAAGCCCTCCAGCTTGCGCAGCAGTTCGGGGGAGAGCTCCATGCCGGCCATTCTACGGCCTGAGGCCGTGCGGGAGCCATGGGGGCCCCCGCCCAGGCCCGGGCGGGGCACCTACGAAAGGAGGTCCGCCAGCCACCACACCAGGGGGGCGAGGAGGAGGGCGGGCAGGAAGGAGGCCACCCGCACCCGGGTGAGCCCCAGGAGGTTGATCCCCACCCCCAGGACCATGAGCCCCCCCACCCCCGTGGCCAGGAGGACCCGGGGGTCGGCGGCGGGGTCGGGGAGGGCCTGGGCCAGGGTGCCCGCCAGAAGGGCCACACCGCCCTGGTAGGTGAGGATCACCAGCACGCTGAAGCCCACCCCCACCCCGAAGGAGCTGGTGAGGGCGATGGCAGAGAGCCCGTCCAGGGTGGCCTTGAGGAGGAGTAGGCTGGGGTCGCCGGTAAGGCCGTTCTGGATAGAGCCCAGGAGGGTCATGGGGCCCACGCAGAAGAGGAGGCTCGCCGCCACGAAGCCCTCGGTGAAGCTGCCCCCGCCCCTCACCGCCCGCTTGACCCTCTCCCCGATCCCCTCCAGCCCCTCCTCCAGGCGCCACCACTCCCCGAGGAGGCCGCCCAGGACCAGGGCGATGAGCCCCAGGACCACCCCGTCGATGGCCCCGCCCCTGGCCCCGCCCAGGGCAGCGGCCATGGAGAGGCCGAGAAAGAGGGTGGTGAGCCCCACCCCCTGGACCAGGATGCGGGCCATGCCTTCGGGAAGCCTCCCCCTTAGGGCCAGGCCGAGGGCCGTGCCCAGGAGCACCGTAAGGGCGTTGGCCAGGGTTCCCGAGAGCCTGTCCAGGAGGGTGAGCTCCATGGGGGGTATTCTAGCGGAGGATGGACCTCCTCCACACCCAAGACGGCACCCCCACCCTCCTCCACCCCGTCTACGGGGAGGCCTACCACCCCCGGCAGGGGGCCCTCCTGCAGGCCCGGAGGCTCTACCTGGAGCAGACCCGCACCCACCTGCACCCGGCCCCCCGGGTGCTGGAGGTGGGCCTGGGGCTTTTGGTGAACTTCCGCGCCTCCCTGGAGAGCGCCCTCCTGCGGGGGGTGCGCCTCCGGTACCTGGCGGTGGAAAGGGAGCCCCTCCCCGGGGAGCTCCTGGCCCGGGTGCGCCTGCCCCTCCCCCTGGCGGAGGAGGTCTTCCAGGACATCCTCGGGCGATGGCCTGCGGAGCGCTTTGCGGGCCCCTGGGGGGAGCTTCGGGTGCTCTTCGGGGACGTGCGCGAGGTCCAGCTCCCCCGCCTCTGGGCCACGGCGGTCTACCTGGACCCCTTCAGCCCGAGGGCCAACCCCGAGGCCTGGTCCCCCTTCGTCCTCCGGGCCTTGCGCCGGGCCCTTAGGCCGGGGGGGAGGCTCGCCACCTACTCCGCCCAGGGGGCTTTTCGCCGCGCCCTCAAGGAGGCGGGCTTTGCCCTTCACCGGGTACCGGGGGTGGGGAAGCGGGAGTGGACGGTGGGTATAGGGCGAGGAGTTCCTCCCGGCTGAGGTAGGCCATCTGGGTGAGGGGGCGGGTGGGCCGGGGGAGCTCTCCGCGGTAGAGCCAGAGGAACCAGGCGCTGGCCAGGCCGTTGAGCAGCCGCACGGGAAGGGGAAGGGGTGCCGCCTTGAGCCCCAGGGCCTTGCCCCCCCCGGCCAGGTAGCTGTAGCCGTAGACCAGCCGCACCTCCGGGTCCTGGGCCACCAGTTCCGCCACCTTCCCCAGGCTCTGCCGCAGGCGGCGCACCGCCTCGAAGGGGGTGAGCTCCATGAGGCGCTGGCTCTCCAGGTGCAGGGCGAAGGCGGGAACCCCCCGGGGAAGCCCGGGGAGATCGGGGCCGGGGAAGGGCAGCTTCTCCAGGCGGAAGAGGTCGAAGGGGCCCAGGCCCGCCCGCCGCACCCCGTGGCGGCGGTTGTATCGCTCCTCGAACCCCTGGAGGGCGCGGATCAGGGCCAGGCGGAAGGTGAGGGGCCGAGGGGCCAGGGCCTCCAGGGTGACGGGGCGGTAGCCCAGGGCCAGCATCCGGGGCAAGGCCAGCTCCAAAACCCTCAGGGTGCGCCCGGGGCCGTCGTGGAGGAGGACGACGGACCCGGGGCGGAGGTAGTAGAGGAGCCTTTCCGCCAGGGCCTCCGGGGGCAGCTCCAGCCAGTCCTTGGCTTCCAGGTCCCAAAGGGCGATGCGCTTGCCCGACAGGCGGGCGAACAGACGGGTGAAGGGGGTGTGAAGGCCGTGGGGGGGGCGGTAGTAGCGCCCGGGGTTCCGGCTCATCTGCTGCCACTCCCACCAGGGGAGGAGGATTCGCCAGACCCCATGCCACTCCCCGTGGTCCTCCACCTGGTGGCCTTCCCGGCGTAGGGCCTCCACCAGCTCCGGGCGGGTCCTGGCCCGCTCCCCGGTGAGGAAGAAGGTGGCCCTCACCCCGTGCCGCCGCAGGAGGGCCAAGAGGGCCTCGGTGTGCTCCGAGGGGCCGTCGTCGAAGGTGAGGGCCACCAAGGGTTTCCGCCGGGAGCCGTGGGCGTAGGCCCCCAGGCCCAGGAAGCGGAAGAGGAGGTCCGAGGCCCCGTAGAGCAGGAGGATCAGGACCAGGGCTAGCTCCACCGCATCCTCCAGAAGGCTAGGGCATAGAAAAGGGCCAGGCCCAACAGGACCGCGCTCCCAGCAAGAAAGGGGGCGTGGATGCCCAAAAGTTGCCAAAGAATCCCGCCCGCCGCTGGGCCCAAGGCCACCCCGAAGCCCTCCACGGTCATGAGCCCCCCCCAGACCGCGGCCCGGTTCTCCTGGGGCAGGTTCCTCGCCAGGAAACCGTTCCACCCGGGTAGGAAGAGGCTGTAGCCCAGGCCTCCCAGGAGGGCCAGGAGGACCACTTCCTCCAGGCGGGCGGTGAGGCCCAGCCGGAGCATGACCAGGCCCAGGAGGAAAAGCCCTCCCACCAGGGCCAGGCGGTAGCCCCTACGGTCCACCAGCCTTCCCGTAAGGGGTAAAAGGAGGGCCGCCACCCCTCCGCCCAGGAAGAGCAGCCCCCCCAGGTAGAGGGGCTCCAGGCCGAACCGCTCCATGCCGAAGCGCAGGACGAACAGGGAGACCAGGGCCGGGGCGAAGGTCTGGCCAAAGGCCGCGGGCAGGAAGTAGAGGAGGCGCCCCCACGGATAGGCTTCCCGCCGCCTCTGGGGCAAGGGTATGCGCAGGCGGAGGAGGCTGAGGAGGAGGAGCAAGGCTCCTCCCTGGGCCAGGAGGAGGAGGAGGCGGGCCCCTTCCGGGTCCCTTTGCGCCACCTGCCCCACCCCCACCAGGCCCACCCCGATCCAGGGCATCACCAGGGTCAGGGTGAAGGAAAGCGCCCGGGCCTCGCGGCCGGGTACGGCGATGCGGCTGGCCAGGGTCATGAGACCGGGGTAGAGGGTGGAGACGGAGAGGCCCCAAAAAAGGGCCAGGGCCCAAAGCTGCCAGGGGGCCTGGACGTTGGGCATGAAGAGAAGGACCGCAAGGCCCGCTGAGGCGGCCAGGCTCAGGACCCGCCCCAGCCCGACCCGCTCGGCCAGAAGCCCGCCGAGGCTCTTGGAGAGGTTGTCCGCCAGGTGGTGGAAGGTGAAGGCCAGGGTGAAGGCTGCGGGGCCCAGCCCTAGGTACTCAGGAGCGTAAAAGGGAAGCAGACCGGCGAAAAAACCGCTTCGTACCCCCTCCATGAGGCCTACCGCCACGATCAGGCGCAAAAAAAGGCCCAAGCCCTCCCGGGACCAGGGCAGGTAGCGAAACACGCTAAAGTATACCCGTGCGCATCAGCGTGGTAATCCCCGCCCGCAACGAGGAGGCCCTTCTGCCGCAATGCCTGGAGGCGGTGCTCGGGCAAAGCCTTTCCCCTTTGGAAGTGATCGTGGTGGACAACGCCTCCACCGACCGCACGGGGGAGGTGGCGGCGGCCTTCGGGGTGCGGGTGGTCCACTGCGGGAAGAGGGGGGTGGCCCACGCCCGCCAGGCAGGCCTCCTGGCCGCCCGGGGGGAGTGGGTGGCCATGACCGACGCCGACTCCCGGCCCACCCCCACCTGGCTTCAGGCGCTGGCCCGGAGGGCCGAGGGGGCGGTGGCTCTTTACGGCCCCTTGCGCTTTTACGGGGTTTCCCCCTGGGAAGCCGCCCTTTCCGAGTGGGGCTACCGGGCTTTTTTGAACCTCGTGGCCCTCCTGGGCCGTCCCAACCTGGCGGGAGCCAACATGATGGTCAGGAAGGAAGCGGCTCTAAAGGTGGGCGGCTTCCCCGAGGTGGAGGCCCGGGAGGACGTCCTTTTGGGGTGGAGGCTCAAGGGCTTGGGCCCGGTGCGCTACGTGCCCGAGGCCCGGGTCCTTACCTCGGCCCGCAGGCTCAAGGGGGGCTGGGGGCGGTTCCTCCTGCGTCAGGCTAGAAACCTCCTGGGCGATCCTCGAGGGTACTTCGGGGAAGGCGGGGGAAGGGAAAGATGAGCCGTTTGGGCTCCACGCGCAGGATCTCGCCCGCCTCGTCGTACACCGCCACGATCCTTTCCGCGATGCGCTCCGCCGAGCGCTCCATGGCCCAGGCCCGGGCCTGGAGGCTCATGCGTCTACGCTTCTCCTCGTCCCTTAGGAGTTCCTGTGCCCTTTCCGCCAGGGCCCGGAAGTCCTTAGGGGGCACCAGGTACCCCGTCTTTCCCTCCTCTACCCCCTCCAGCACCCCTTCCGCCCCCACGGCCACCACGGGCACCCCCATGGCCTGGGCCTCCCAGACCACGAGCCCCTGGGTTTCCGTCTCGCTGGCGAAGAGGAAGAGCTCCGCCATGCGGTAGTAGCCCCCGATCCTGCGGTAGGGGACGGGGCCCAGGAAGCGGACCCTATCCCGGACCCCAAGCTCCTGCGCCAGGCGCTGGAGGTTGGGGAGCTCGGGTCCTTCCCCGATGTGCACCAGGAAGGCGTCCTCTTCCCTGGCCAGCTCCGCCACCGCCCTCAGGACCACGTCGAAGGATTTTTCCTTCCCCAGGCGGCCCACGGTGATGAGGCGGCGCCGGCCCTCGGGCCAGGGAGCGGGGGAGGGAAGGGGTGCTTCCTCCAGGAGGCGGTTGTCGATCCCCGTGGGGATCACCCGGATGGGCCTTTCTATGCCGTAGCTCTCCGCCAGGAGCCGCACGGGTTCTGTAGGGGCGATGACCACCTCCACCCGGTTGTAAAAGGCCTTGGCCAGCCGGGGCACGATGCCCGTGTACCTGTCCAGGAAGGCCAGGCCGGGCACGTAGTGGGCGTACTTCTCGTAGTGGGTGTGGAAGGTGGAGACGTGGGGCAAGCCCTTGTTCCGGGCGATCCGGAGGCCGAAGACCCCCAGGGTGAGGGGGGTGTGGGTGTGGATCAGCTCAAACCCCGTGGGCAGGTGGCGGGCGGAGGGCAGGGCGATCTGGTGGCCTTCGTAAAAGGGGTAGGCCAAGGAGGGCACCCGCACCACCCCCTCCTCCCCCTCGGGGGCCTCGGGATGGTGGGGGGCCACCACCCAGGCCTCGTGCCCCATGCGCCTGAGCTCTCTGAGGAGCAGGTACACGCTGGTGGACACCCCGTTGGGGTTGGGGAAGTAGACGTCGGTGAAGAGGCCTACGCGGTAGAGGCGCACCGCGGGTATCTTACCACGGGGTTTGCGCCAGGCCGGCCCTCCAGGCGCTTTGGATTTCCTCCAGGCTCCGGCGGCTCGGGTGGAAGGCCAGGTAGGCCAGGATCCCCAGGAGGAGCTGGGCGAGGAGGAAGGTCTTGCCCAGGGGGCCAAAGGCGGAGCTTCGAAGCACCCAAAGCCGGTTGCGCACCCCGTAGAACACCCGGTTCTCCCCGGTGGTGGCTGAGAGGTAAGGCTTGCTGGCGCTTTTGTGCACCACCTCGCTTTCCCGTACCTGGAGGCCTAGGCCCCTGCGGAGGGCCCTGGCCGTATACTCCAGGTCGTCCTCCCAGATGAAGAAAGCCTTATGGGGAAGGCCATAGGCCGCCACCACCTCCCGGTGCAGGAGGACGGAGGTGAAAAGGGCCCAGCGGATGGGCCGGTAGGCGGGCTGGAGCCTGAGCCAAAGGAGGGGGCGCCGCAGGTCCGTGGGGTTGACGAAGCCCGCGGTGGGATGGGGGCGCCCGTTGGGGAGCAACTGACGGCTCGCCAGCAGCTGGGGCTTGGGGCGCAGGGGGAGGCGGCTTGCCTGAAGCAGGGCCTCGAGGGCCCGGGCCCGGGGCAGGGTGTCGTCGTCCATGAGCCAAAGCCAGTCGTACCCCGCCTCGTAAGCCCGCCGCATCCCCTCGTGAAACCCCCCCGCCCCCCCTTGGTTTTCAGGGAGGCGCAGGACCTCCACCTGCGGGAACTCCTCCCGCAACATCTCCGGCGTCCCGTCCGTGGAGGCGTTGTCCACCACCAGCACATGCTCCGGAGGGCGGGTCTGGGAGAGAACCGCCTGCAGGCATTCCCTGAGAAGCGCCTTTCGGTTGTGGGTCACGATCACCGCGCACACCCTATCCACGGGCCACCTCCTCAAAAAGCTTCAGGGCCCTCGCCACCGCCTGGTCCATGTTGTAGTAGCGGTAGTCCCCCAGCCTCCCGGCAAAGAGAACCGCCTTGAGCTTCTCCGCCTCCTTCAGGTAGAGCCTGTACCGCTCCTCGTTCTCCTCCCTGGGCACCGGGTAGTAGGGCTCGTTCCGCCCCGGCTCGTAGGCCTCCGGGTACTCGTAGGCCACCGTGGTGTGGGGCAGGTAGCCCTGCCCCGTGAGGTGCTTGAACTCCGTGACCCGGGTGAAGGGGTGTTCGCTCGGGTAGTTCACCGTGCCCACCTCCTGGGCCCAGGGGACGGGATGGGTTTCCAGTTGGAAGCGCAGGGAGCGGTAGGGCAGGGGGCCGTGGAGGTGGCCGAAGAACTCGTCGATGGGCCCGGTGAAAAGGAGGCGGTCAAAGCGCACCTCCCCCTCCACCTCCTTCCAGTCCGCCCCCAGGAGCACCCGGATGTTGGGGTGGGAGAGCATCCGCCGGAAGAGGGCCGTGTACCCCTCTTTAGGCATGGCCTGGTAGGTGTCCTGGAAGTAGCGCTCGTCGTAGCTCACCAGGACCGGCACCCGGGCGGTGACCGAGGGGGAGAGCTCCTCCGGGCGCACCCCCCACTGCTTCAGGGTGTAGCCCTCGAACACGTTCCGGTAGACGTACTCCGCCAGGAAGCGGAGGTCGGGATCCTCCGCCTCCTTGAGCCTCAGGATGGGCACCCGGGCCCCGTAGCCGAAGTGGGCCAGGAGCTTCTCCTCCAGCCGGTCGGCCAGCTGCTCGGAGAAGAGCTTGCGCAAGGAGGCCAGGCTGAAGGGGAGGGGGATCTCCTTCCCCTCCACCACCGCCCGCACCCGGTGGAAGTAGGGGCGCCACTCGGTGAAGCGGGAGAGGTAGTCCCACACCCTTTTGCTGTTGGTGTGGAAGATGTGGGGGCCGTAGCGGTGGACCAGGACCCCGTGGGCATCGTGCTCGTCGTAGGCGTTCCCCCCGATGTGGTCCCGGCGGTCCACCACCAGGACCTTTTTGCCCAGCTGGCTGGCGATCCGCTCCGCCAGGGTGGCCCCGGTGAAGCCCGCGCCTACGATGAGGTAATCCGCTTTCATATGCCCTCCAATATAGCCTTAAGCTGCCGGGCGCTGGCCTCCAGGGTGTGCCGGGCGAGGACGTGGGCCCGGGCCGCCTGGCCCAGGCCCGGGGGAAGGTTTTCCAGGGCCGTGGCCAGCCGCTTGGGGTCGGGGCGGACGAGCCTTCCCGTCCGGCCGTCTTCCACCAGCTCCCGCTGGGCGGGGATGGGGGTGGTGACCACGGGGAGGCCGGAGGCCATGGCCTCCAGGGTGGCCAGGCTCTGGTTCTCCCCCAGGGTGGGGAGGAGGACCGCGTCCGCGGCCCGGTAGAGCTCGGGCATGTCCTGGCGCCGCCCCAAAAAGCGCACGTTCCCCAGACGCAAAAGCCTCGCCGCCCTCTGCCATAACCCCAAGAGTTCTCCTGTCCCCACCAGCAGGAAATCCGCTTGCGGCAGGAGCCTCGCCGTGCGCAGCACCGCCAGGTGGTTTTTCTCCGGGCTCATCCGGGCCGGGACCAAGACGGTGAACCGGGTGAACCCGTACCGCACCCGCAAGGCCTCCCGCTCCCCTGGAAGGGGTGGGCGGAAGCGCTCCGGGTCCACCCCGTTGGGCACGGCGTGCACCCGCCCGATCCCATGGACTTTCTCCAACCAGTGGGCGGCCCAGCGGGACACGGTGATCACCCCTTCCGCCCGCCTCAGATGGGGCACCTGGAGGAGGCGGTAGCCCTGGCGGTAGGCCTGGCGCAGGCCCAGCGGGTAGAAGATCTCGATCTGGTCGTGCACCAGGAGGGTGAGCCGGAGGTAGCGCCGGAAGAAGGCCCGGTAGCTCCCCGGGTACCAGGCGGAGGCCACCACCCGGTCGTAGCCGGAGGGAAGCTCGGCCAAGGAGGCGTAGGCGTGCACGGGGACGCCCCCCGCCGCCAGAGCCTCCCGGACGGGGGCGTTGCCCGGGGCCCGGGGCAGGGCGGCCTCGGCCTCCAGGCCCAGGGCGCGGAGCCGGGGGAGGACCTCCTTGAGGTAGACCTCGCTGCCCCCCACGGTCCTGGCGTCGGTCAGGAAGAGCACCCTCACAGCAGTTCCAGGAGGAGGCGCACCCCCCGGGCCTGCTCGTCCAGGGGGACGTAGGCCCCCCCCCGCTCCAGGGCCAGGGTTTCGTCGGGGGGGAGGTGCACGAAGAGCACGGGGACGCGCTCCGGAAGTCGGTGCAGGGAGAGGTAGTAGGCCTGGTTGCAGAGGTAGCTCCCGGCGGAGAGGCTCTGCCTGGCGGGAATCCCGGCTTCCTGCAGGCGGCGGAGGGCTCTCTTCACGGGGAAGCGGGCCGGTAGGGCCAAAGGCCCCCCGGGCACCACCGGGCGGTCCTCCACGATCTCCCCCCGGTTGTCGGGGCGGTCGAAGTCCAGGAGGTTCACCGCCAGCCGTTCCAGGGTAAGGAGGGGCCGCCCTTCCGCCAGGCCCAGGTGAAAGACGGCCGCAGGCCCCAGGCCGTGGAGGGCCTGGAGGGCTTCGGGAAGCGCCTTGGCGTCCACGGGTAGGACCGCCTTGTGAAGGGGCCCGCCCCCCACCTCCTCGGGGAGGAGGGAGAGGAGGGCGGCGGAGGGGTTGTGCTTGAGGCCGGAGAAGGGCTCGAAACCGGTGACCAGGATCATGGGCCTAACCCGCCCGCCATTATAGCCCTTGGACTGCTTTAACCCGGTATAGGATGGGGGGCGTGGAGCTAGGCCTCGTGACCGATACCGCCGCGGACCTCTCCCCCAAGGTGCTCCAGGAGGAGGCGGTGGGCCTGGTGCCCATCTACGTGCACCTCAGGGGGCGCAAGTACAAGGACTGGCAGGAGCTCACCCCCGACGCCCTCTACGGGGCCATGCGGGCGGGGGCGGAGCCGGTGACCGAGCCCCCGGGGGTGGAGGACTTCGCCGAGGTCTACGAGCGGCACCTCCAGGTCTACGACCGCCTCCTATCCCTCCACGTGTCCGGGGAGCTTTCCAAGACCGTGGAAAGGGCACGGGAGGCGGCCCTGAAGGTGGCCCCCACCCGCATCCGGGTGGTGGACTCCGGGATGGTGTCCGCCGGGCTTGGGGCCATGGTCCTCCGGGCGGTGGAGATGCTGAGGCGGGGAGCGGAGGAGGCGGAGCTCCTGCGGGAGATGGAAAGGATGCGGCGCTCCAGCCTCTTCTTCAGCGTGGCCGACCTCTCCCACCTGGCCCGAAACGGCCGCCTCCCCCGCTTTGGGGAGGTGGTGGGAAACCTCTTGGGCCTGCGGCCCATCCTGCGCATCGAGAAGGGGCACATCCGCTTCCTCAAGGTGGCCCGGGAGGGTGTGGTGCCCGAGGCCCTGGCCCGGCTGGTGCTGGAGGAGTTCCGGGGACGCGCGGCCCGCATCACCATCGCCCACACGGATGCCAGGGGCGAGTGGCTGGAGGGGCTCAAGAGGAGCCTGGAAAGCGCTCTCCGCCTGGAGCGGGGCCGCATCACCCGCTCGGGGGCCACCATCGCCGCCAACGTGGGCCTGGGGGCTTTGGCGGTGCACGCCTACGCGGTAGAATAGCCCTTGGCCTTCTGGCCGCCAGCGCATGGAAACTGCCCTGGAAAGGTTTTACGGCCACCGCCTGGCCCTGCCGCAGGTGGTGGCGGCAAGGCTTTTTGCCCAGGAGCGGCCTCCCGCGGTCCTCCTGGCCCCGGAGGAGCGCAAGGGGCGTTACCGGGACCTTTCCGCCTTCGGGGTGCCGGTGTACGCGAGCCCGGGCCTCGAGGCCCTGGAGGAACGGGCCCTCTTCGTCCTCTCCTACGAGGAGGCCTTAGCCCCCTTCCCCGAGGACCCCGGGGCCTGGCGCCTGGTCCTGGAGGTGGGGCGGAGCTACCCTCGAGGGGAGCTCTTAGACCGCCTCCTCCGCCTGGGCTACGCCCGGGACGAGGACTACCGGGTGCTGGGGGAGGTGCTGGAGCTTTCCGAGGTGCGCCTGGAGTTCTATGGGGAGGAGCTGGAAAGGCTTTTGGTGGGGGGCGAGGCGAGGCGGCGCCACGTCCTCCTGCCCAAGCCGGGGAAGGCCGAAGGCTTCACCTCCAGGAAAATCCTGCACTTCCCCGGGCCTGTCTACCTGGACACCCCGGCCCTGGCCCCCAAGGAGCTCTGGCCCCTCCTCGAGGGCCGCCCTTGGGTGGCCCTGGGGGCCGGGGTGGAGCTTCCCCCCGTGGACCTGGGGCTTAAGCCCCTTCCCCCCTACCGGGGGAGCCTCAAGGCCCTGGAGAGGGACCTCGGGCGCTGGCTTTCCGAAAGGAAGCGGGTCCACCTCTTCGTGGCCCATGCCCGGACTCTGGAGTACCTGAAGGGGCGCCTCGCCCCCTTCTCCCCCCTGGTCCTTGAGCGCTACCCCGCGCCCCAAGGGCGCCTCGCCCTCCTGCCCGGAGGCTTTGAAGGGGGCGCGGAGTGGGGGGAGGAGGTCTTCCTCACCGAGGCCCTGGTCTTCGCCACCGGGGCGGTGCGGGGGCGGCTTAGGGTAGGGGAGGGGCTCACCGACCCCGGGGCCCTTAGCCCAGGGGACTTCCTCATCCACCCCGACCACGGCATCGGGCAGTACCTGGGCCTGGAGACCCGGGAGGTCCTGGGGGCCAGGCGGGACTACCTGGTCCTCCGCTACCGGGGGGAGGGGCGGCTCTACCTGCCCGTGGAGCAGTTGCCCCTCTTGAGGCGCCACCCCGGTACCACCGACGACCCGCCGGAGCTCTCCTCCTTGGGAAAGAACGAGTGGCAAAAGGCCAAGGAGCGGGCCCGGAAGGACGTGGAGGAGCTCGCCGGAAGGCTTCTCGTCCTGCAGGCCAAGCGCCAGGCCACCCCGGGCCGGGCCTTTCCCCCCCTGCCCGAGTGGGACCCCCTGGTGGAGGGGGGTTTCCCCTACGAGCTCACCCCCGACCAGAAGCGGGCCCTGGAGGAGGTTTTGCGGGACCTCGAGGCCCCCCACCCCATGGACCGCCTGGTTTCGGGGGACGTGGGCTTCGGCAAGACCGAGGTGGCCCTGCGCGCCGCCCACCGGGTGGTGGGCCACGGGGCCCAGGTGGCCTTTTTGGTGCCCACCACCCTCCTGGCGGAGCAGCACGGGAAGACCTTCCGCGAACGCTTCCAGGGCCTTCCCGTGCGGGTGGCGGTGCTCTCCCGCTTTACCCCGCCTAAGGAGGAGGAGGCCATCCTGAAGGGCCTTGTGGAGGGAACGGTGGACATCGTGATCGGCACCCACCGCCTCCTCCAGCCGGACGTGGCCTTCAAGGACCTCGGCCTCCTCATCGTGGACGAGGAGCACCGCTTCGGGGTGGCCCAGAAGGAGCGGATCCGGGAGCTCAAGGCCCAGGTGGACACCCTCTACCTCTCCGCCACCCCTATCCCCCGCACCCTCTACTCCGCCCTGGTGGGCCTTAAGGACCTCTCCAGCATCCAGACCCCGCCCCCGGGGAGGAAGCCCATCCGGACCTTCCTGGCCCCCTATGACCCCCTTCTGGTGCGGGAGGCCATCCTCTTTGAGCTGGAAAGGGGCGGTAAGGCCTTCTACGTCCACGACCGGGTGGCCTCCATCGAGGGCAGGAGGCGCTACCTGGAGGTCCTCGTGCCCGAGACCAGGATCGGCGTGGTCCACGGGCAGATGCCCGAAGGGCTCATCGAAGAGACCATGCTCCTCTTCGCTGAAGGGGCCTACGACCTCCTCCTGGCCACCACCATCATCGAGGCGGGCCTGGACATTCCCGAGGCGGGAACCATCCTCATCGAGCGGGCGGACCGCTTGGGCCTAGCCACCCTGTACCAGCTAAGGGGGCGGGTGGGGCGGCGGGAGCAGGAGGCCTACGCCTACCTCTTCCACCCAGCAAGGCTCACCGAGGCGGCGGAGAAGCGCCTCCACGCCATCGCCGACCTCTCGGACCTGGGAAGCGGCCACCTCCTGGCGGAGAAGGACATGGAGATAAGGGGCGTGGGGAACCTCCTGGGCCCCGAGCAGCACGGGCACATCCGGGCCCTTTCCCTGGAGGTCTACACCGAGCTTCTGGAGGAGGCCATCCGCAAGCTCAAGGGGGAAGCCCGGGAGGAAAGGCCCCACGTGACGGTGGACCTGGCCCTTTCCGCCCGGCTCCCTGCGGAGTACGTGCCGGGCCTCGAGGCCCGAAGCCGCTACTATAGCCGCTTCGCCGAGGCCAGGAGCCTGGCGGAGGTCTCCCGCCTGGTGCGGGAGCTTAAGGAGCGCTACGGGCCGCTTCCCGAGGAGGCGGAGAACTTCGTGAACCTCACCCGGCTCCGCCTGGTGGCCCAGAGGAAGGGGGTGCTCTCCCTCACCGAGGACCTCACCCACCTCATGGCGGTCTTCCCCCGCTGGCCCCTGGACTACGATGCCCGGGCCCTGAAGGCCCTCCCCTTCCGGGTGGAGCTCACCCAGTACCCCCCGGGCTTCCGCTTGGAGAAGAAAGCCTTGAGGCCCCGGGACTACCCTGAGGCCCTCATGCAGGCGCTTTACCTCTTCGCCGACAGCTAGAGGGCTTTGACACCGGGTCCGCCTTTGGAGTAAACTTTGACTCAGTATAAGGAGGTGACCATGATCCAGAAGGTGGGCGTGGTGGGCGCAGGAACCATGGGTAGCGGCATCGCCGCCCTCCTGGCCAGCGCCGGGATCCCCGTGGTCCTCCTGGACATCCCCGGCAAGGAGGACCGGAACGAAGTGGCCAAGCGGGGCCTGGAGCGGGCCCTGAAGGCGAGGCCCGCGGCCTTCATGGACCCGGACCTCGCCCGGTACGTGGAGATCGGCAACACCGAGGACCACCTGGACAAGCTCCGGGACTGCGACTGGGTGGTGGAGGCCATCATCGAGAAGCCCGAGCCCAAGCGGGCCCTTTACGAGCGCCTGGAAGGCCTCCTGAAGCCCACGGCCATCGTCAGCTCCAACACCAGCGGCATCCCCATGCGGGTGCTCCTGGAGGGGCGCTCGGAAGGCTTCCGCAAGCGCTTCCTCGGTACCCACTTCTTCAACCCGCCCCGCTACCTGCACCTCTTGGAGCTGATCCCCACCCCGGAGACCGACCCCGGTGTGCTGAAGGAAATTCAGCGTTTCGGCGAGCGCATCCTCGGCAAAGGCACGGTCCTGGCCAAGGATTCCCCCGGCTTCATCGCCAACCGCCTGGGGGTATTCGGCATGGTGCAGGCGGTGCGGCTTATGGAAAAGCACGGCCTCAGCATCGACGAGGTGGACGCCCTCACGGGGCCCCTCCTGGGCCGCCCCAACTCCGCCACCTTCCGCACCGCCGACCTCACGGGGCTGGACGTGCTCAAGCTGGTGACGGAGGAGCTGGCCCAGGCCACCGGGGAGGACTTCGCCCTGCCCGAGTGGGTCCTGCGCCTGGTGGCGGAAGGCCGGCTTGGGGAAAAGACGGGTGCGGGGTTTTACAAACGGGTAAACGGGGAGATCCACACCCTGGACTACCGCACCCTGGAGTACGCGCCCCGGGCCAAGGTGGAGCTGCCCGAGCTCAAGGCCCTGCGGGACCTGCCCCTGACGGAAAGGCTTCCTAAGGTGGTGGAGCTTCCCGGCAAGTACGGGGCTTTCCTCAGGGAGCTTTTCGCCCGCACCGCCCACTACACCCTGGAGAAGGCCCCCGAGATCGCCTACGACCTGGTCTCCGTGGACCAGGCCCTGGAGTGGGGCTTCGGCTGGGAGGAAGGGCCCTTCAAGAACATGGACGCCCTGGGCCTCGAGGGCCTTAAGGCCCTGCTCGCCGAACACGGCCTCCCCGAGCCCGAGCTCCTGAAGCGGGCCCAGGGGGCCTTCTACCGAAACGGCACCCACCTGGGCTTTGACGGAGCCTACCACCCCCTGCCCAAGCGGGAAGGGGTGATCTCCCTGAAAGCCCTCAAGTCCGAGGGCAAGACCCTGCTGGAGGGGAAGGAAGCGGCCCTCATCGACCTCGGGGATGGGGTGGCCCTTTTGGAGTTCCGCACCAAGATGAACGCCATCGGGGAGGGCGTGATCCGCACCCTCCAGAAGAGCCTGGAGTACGTGGAGGCAAAGGGCTATCTGGGCCTCGTCATCGGCAACGAGGACCCCAGGGCCTTCTCCGCCGGGGCCAACCTAGCCTTGATCCTCTCCTCGGCCCAGGAAGGGGACTGGGACGAGCTCGCCCTGGCGGTAAGGCAGTTCCAGAAGGCTTCCATGTCCCTCCGCTATAGCCCCTTCCCGGTGGTGGTGGCCCCCTTCGGGCTCACCCTGGGGGGTGGGGCGGAGTTCACCCTCCACGCCGACGCCGTTCAGGCCCACGCGGAGCTCTACATGGGCCTGGTGGAAGCGGGGGTGGGGCTTTTGCCGGCAGGGGGCGGCACCAAGGAGATGCTCCTCCGCTTCACGGGGGAGCTTGCCCCCTACGAGGAGGCCGACCCCTTCGAGGGGGTGAAACGGGCCTTCAACCTCATCGCCCTGGCCAAGACCTCCACCAGCGCCCTCGAGGCCAGGAAGCTGGGCTTCCTCCGCGACCGGGACCGGATCAGCATGAACCGGGACTTCCTCATCGCCGACGCCAAGCGGCGCGTGCTGGAGCTGGTCCCCGACTACCGCCCGCCCCTGCCCCCCAGGATCCGGGTTCTGGGGAGCGAGGCCCTGGGCAACCTGCGCTACGCCGTCTGGGCCTTCCGGGAGGCAGGGGAGATCACCGACCACGACATGCGCATCGGCCTGGAGATTGCCCAGGTGCTCACGGGTGGGGAAGGCCCGGCGCGGGAGGTTTCCGAGGGGGACCTTCTGGACCTGGAGCGGGAGGCTTTCCTCAGGCTCCTCGGCACCCGCAAGACCCAGGAGCGCATCGCCCACACCCTGAAGACGGGCAAGCCCCTTAGGAACTAAAGAGGTGGAACCATGCGGGAAGCGGTAATCGTGAGCGCGGTTCGTAGCCCCGTGGCCCGGGGCAAAAAGGATGGGGCCTTGGCCACCCTCCATCCCGTGGACCTCTCCGCCCAGGTGATGCGGCAGGCGGTGGAGCGGGTGGGTCTGGATCCCAAGGAGCTTGAGGACGTCCTCTGGGGCTGCGCCATGCCCGAGGCGGCGCAGGGGCTCAACATCGCCCGCCTGGCCCTTTTAAGGGCGGGCTTTCCCGTGGAAGTGGCGGGGGCCACCATCAACCGCTTCTGCTCCTCTGGCCTTCAGACGGTCGCCATGGCCGCCCAGGCGGTGATGACCGGGATGGCGGATGCGGTCTTGGCGGGGGGTGTGGAGATGATGAGCCAGGTGCCCATGTCGGGCTACCACACCCGCCTCCACCCCGACCTGACCCCCACGGAGTGGACCCCGGAGGGCTACTCCACCTACATCGGCATGGGCTTCACCGCGGAAAGGGTGGCGGAGCGCTTCGGCATCAGCCGGGAGGACCAGGACCGCTGGGCCCTCCGTAGCCACCAAAGGGCGGCCCAAGCCTGGGCGGAGGGGCGTTTCCCCGAGGTGGTGCCCATAAGGGTGCCCAAGGTGCGCTACCAGGGCACCAAGAAGGTGGTGGAGGAAACCCTTTTTGAACGGGACGAAACCGTGCGCTCCGAGACCTCCTTGGAGGCCCTGGCCAAGCTCCGGCCCGCCTTCAAGAAGGGGGGCACGGTGACCGCGGGGAACGCCAGCCCCTACTCCGACGGGGCGGCGGCCTTGGTGGTCATGAGCTGGGAGAAGGCGGAGGCGTTGGGCCTGAAGCCCCTCGCCCGCTTCCTGACCTTTGCGGTGGCTGGCGTAGAGCCCGATGTGATGGGCATCGGCCCCGTCAAGGCGGTGCCCAAGGCCCTGAAGCGGGCGGGGCTTTCCCTGGACCAGATCCGCCTCATCGAGTTCAACGAAGCCTTCGCCGCCCAGGTGCTGGCGGTGATGCGCACCCTGGGGATGCCCGAGGAGAGGACCAACGTGAACGGCGGGGCCATCGCCCTGGGCCACCCCTTGGGGGCCACGGGGGCCAAGCTCACCGCCCAGCTCCTCGCCGAGCTGGGGCGGCGGGGCGGGGGCTATGGCCTCGTCACCATGTGCATCGGCGGCGGCATGGGGGCCGCGGGGGTGTTTGAGGTGTATCCGGCCTAAGGAGGCCAAGATGACCGAGGAGAAGAAGCTCTGGCAAAAAGGCGGCGGCTGGCTTTTGGAGGTGCCCGAAAGGGTCTATGCGCCCGAGGACTTCGACGAAAGCGTCCGGGAGATCGCCCGCACCACCCGCACCTTCGTGGAGAAGGAGGTGTTCCCCCTTCTGGAGCGCATGGAGCACGGGGAGCTGGAGCTGAACGTGCCCCTCATGCACAAGGCGGGGGAGCTCGGGCTCCTTGGCATCGAGATCCCCGAGGCGTACGGGGGCCTGGACCTGCCCAAGGTGATCTCCACGGTGGTGGCGGAGGAGCTTTCCGGCTCGGGGGGCTTTTCCGTCACCTACGGGGCCCACACCTCCATCGGCACCCTGCCTTTGGTCTACTTCGGCACCGAGGAGCAAAAGGCGAAGTACCTCCCCAAGCTGGCGAGCGGGGAGTGGATCGCCGCCTACTGCCTCACGGAGCCGGGCTCGGGCTCGGACGCCCTTTCCGCCAAGACCCGGGCCACCCTTTCCGAAGACGGCCGGCACTACGTCTTGAACGGGGTCAAGCAGTGGATCTCTAACGCCGGCTTCGCCCAGCTCTTCACCGTCTTCGCCAAGGTGGACGGGGAGCACTTCACCGCCTTCCTGGTGGAGCGGGACACCCCCGGGCTTTCCTTCGGCCCGGAGGAGAAGAAGATGGGCATCAAGGCCTCCAGCACCCGCCAGGTGATCCTCGAGGACGCCAAGGTCCCCGTGGAAAACCTCCTGGGGGAGATCGGCAAGGGGCACAAGATCGCCTTCAACGTCCTCAACGTGGGCCGGTACAAGCTGGGGGCGGGGGCGGTGGGCGGGGCCAAAAAGGCCTTGGAGCTTTCCGCCAAGTACGCCAAGGAGCGGCACCAGTTCGGCCGCCCCATCGGGAGCTTCGGCCTCATAAAGCAGAAGCTCGGGGAGATGGCCTCCCGCATCTACGCCGCGGAAAGCGCCGTCTACCGCACCGTGGGCCTCATCGACGAGGCCCTTTTGGGCAAGAAGGGGCCTGAAGCGGTGATGGCGGGGATCGAGGAGTATGCGGTGGAGGCCAGCATCATCAAGGTGCTGGGGTCCGAGGTGCTGGGCTACGTGGTGGACGAAGGGGTGCAGATCCACGGGGGCTACGGCTACTCCCAGGAATACCCCATCGAGCGGGCCTACCGCGACGCCCGCATCAACCGCATCTTTGAGGGCACCAACGAGATCAACCGCCTCCTCATCCCCGGCATGCTCCTGAGGCGGGCCCTCAAGGGGCAGCTACCCCTCTTCCAGGCGGCCATGCGGCTCCAGAAGGAGCTCCTGGAACCCAGCTTTGAGGAGCCCGAGGACCTGGAGCTCCACCAGATCGGAAACCTCAAGAAGCTCGCCCTCATGGTGGCGGGCCTGGCCGCCCAGAAGTACGGGCAGAAGGTGGAGGAGGAGCAGGAGGTCCTGGGGGCGGCGGCGGATATCCTGATTGACGCTTACGCCGCGGAAAGCGCCCTCCTGAGGGCCAGGAGGCTTGGCGGCGTGGCGGGGGCCATGGCCCGGCTCTACCTCCTCCAGGCCCTGGACCGGGCCCAGGCGGGGGCGCTTTCCGTGCTCCCCCGCCTGGTGGAGGGGGACGAGGCCCGGGTGGTGTACTCGGCAGCCCGGAGGCTCACCAAGCATGAGCCCGTGGACCTGGTGGCCCTGAGGCGGGAGGTGGCGGAGGCGGTCCTCGAGGCGGAGGGCTACCCCCTTCCCCGCTAGGCGGCAAACGGCAGGACCCCCGGGGCGCCCCGGGGGTCCTCTTGCGCTGGGCGGGTCAGGAGGCCTCCAGGCGCCACCTGGGGCCCTCCTTGGTGTCCTCCACCACCACCCCCAGGGCCTTTAGCCGCTCCCGGATGAGGTCGCCCTTGGCGTAGTCCTTGGCCCGCCGGGCCTCCTCGCGGAGTTCCAGGAGGAGGGCGATGAGGCCCTCCAGGAGGGGGCCGGACACCTTCTCCTCCAGCACCCTTTCGGGGAAGAGGCCCAGGAGGCCTTCCCCCAGGGTGTGGAAGACCTGGGCGGTGCGCTCTAGGGTGTCCCCTTTGGCCTCGGGGAGTAGCTTGTGGAGCTCCGGCAGAAAGGCGAAGAGGGCGGCCAGGGCCTCGGGGGTGCCGAGGTCGTCCTCGATGGCCGCCAGGAAGTCCCGTTCCAGGGCGTCCAGGGCCCGTTCCAGCTCGGGGGTGGTGCCGGGGGCCGCGGTGCGCCGCTTCTCCCGCACCTCCCGGTAGGCCTGGAGAAGGCGGGCATACCCCCGCTTGGCGGCCTCGAGGCCCGTAAAGGTGAAGTCCATGGGGCTTCGGTAGTGGGTCTGCAGGAGGTAAAAGCGCAGGGCCATGGGCTCGTGGGCCCGGAGGAGGTCGTGGAGGAGGACCAGGCGCCCCGTGCTCTTGGCCATCTTTTCCCCCTCCAGGAGCACGTGGTTGTGGTGCAGCCAGTGGCGGGCGAAGCGGTAGCCGGCCGCTTCCGCCTGGGCGATCTCGCACTCGTGGTGGGGAAACTGCAGGTCGATCCCTCCGGCGTGGATGTCGAAGCCTTCCCCCAGGTACTTGAGGCTCATGGCGGTGCACTCGATGTGCCAGCCGGGGTAGCCTTCCCCCCAGGGGCTTCGCCAGCGCATGAGGTGGCCGGGCTCGGCGGCTTTCCAGAGGGCGAAGTCCAGGGGGTCTTCCTTCTCCTCCCGCACCTCCACCCGGGCCCCGGCTCGGAGTTCTTCCAGGCGCTTACCGGAAAGCTTGCCGTACTCGGGGAAAGCCCGCACCCGGAAGTAGACGCTACCCTTGCGCTCGTAGGCGAAGCCGAGCTTCAGGAGCCTTTCCGCGAGCTCGATCTGCTCGGGGATGTGGCCGCTGGCCCTAGGGGCGATGGAGGGCCGGAGCACGTTCAGGGCGGCCATGGCGTCGAAGTAGCTCCAGGTGTACTTCTCCGCCACCTCCATGGGCTCGAGCCTTTCCAGCTTGGCCCGGCGCTCGATCTTGTCCTCCCCCCCGTCGGCGTCGTCGGTGAGGTGGCCCACGTCGGTGATGTTAGAGATGAAGCGCACCTTGTAGCCCCTGTGCAGGAAGTAGCGGCGCAGGACGTCGTAAACCACGGGCCCCCGGGCGTGGCCCAGGTGGGGGTCGGCGTAGACGGTGGGGCCGCAGGCGTAGATGCCCACGTGCCCCGGGGTGGCGGGGACGAAGTCCACCTTCGCACGTTGCAGGGTGTCGTAGAGGACGAGGCCCATAGGGCGATTATAGGCCCCGTGGCATAATGACGGGGTATGGGAAGGATCCTGCGGGGCCTGGCGGGGGAGGGCCACCTGCGGGTGGTGGCCGCGGAAACGGGGGATGTGGTGGAGGAGGCCCGCAGGCGGCACGGGCTTTCCCCCACGGCCACCGCCGCCTTGGGCCGGGCCATGACCGGGGCGCTCCTTCTGGCCCAGCTCCTCCTCAAGACGCCGAAGGAGCGCCTTACCCTGCGCCTGGAGGGCACCGGGCCCCTGGGGGGGCTTCTGGCGGAGGCGGACGCCCAGGGGAACGTGCGGGGTTACGTGCAAAACCCCCAGGCCGAGGTGCCCCTGCGCCCCGACGGCAAGCTCAACGTGGGGGAGGTCTTGGGACCTGGTTTCTTGCGGGCCGACCGGAGCCTCCCCAGCGGGGAGGTCTACTCGGGCACCGTGCCCCTGGTCTCCGGGGAGATCGCCGAGGACCTGGCCCACTACCTCTGGCAGTCGGAGCAGATCCCCTCCGCGGTCCTCCTGGGGGTCAGGGTGAGGGGGGAAGGGGAGGTGGAGGTGGCGGGGGGCGTGGCGGTGCAGGTGATGCCCGGGGCTCCGGAGGAGGTGCTTAAGCGCCTCGAGGCCAACCTCGCGGGCCTGGCGGGCCTTACGCCCCTCCTCAAGGAGAGGGACTTGGAGGGAGCCCTGGAGGTGCTCCTGGCGGGGCTTGGCTTTGAGCGCACCGACCTCAGGGCCTTGGGCTACCCGCAGAACGAGATCCCCGCCCGCTTCCGCTGCCGCTGCAGCCGGGAGAAGGCCCTGGAGGCCCTGGTCTTCTTCACCCCGGAAGAGCGGGAGGAGATGATCGTGAAAGACGGCGGGGCGGAGGTGGTCTGCCACTGGTGCGGCGAGGTCTACCGCTTCTCCCCGGAGGAGATCCGCACCCTGGTGGCGGAGGTGCGCTGCCCCGACTGCGGGGCCCTTTGGCTTTACCCCAAGGCCGACGGCACCTCCTTCCGCATCGAGGGAGACGCCTGCCGCTGCGGGCGCCGGGTAGAGCTTCCCTTCCAGGGGCAGGCCCAGGCCTGATAAGCTTGGGGCATGTTCCGGACCATCCTCCTGGCCTACGACGGCTCGGACCACGCCAGAAGGGCGGCGGCGGTGGCGAGGGCGGAGGCGGAGGCCCACGGGGCCCGCCTGGTGGTGGTCCACGCCTACGAGCCCGTCCCCGACTACCTGGGGGAGCCTTTCTTTGAGGAGGCTCTGAAGCGTCGCCTGGAGCGGGCGGAGGCGGTTTTGGCCGAGGCCCGGGCCCTGACCGGGGTAGGGGAGGAAGGGGCCCGCCTCCTGGAGGGCCGCCCGGCGGAGGCCATCCTCGAGGCCGCCCTTGGGGAGAAGGCCGACCTCATCGTCATGGGCACCCGGGGCCTTGGGACCCTGGGGAGCCTCTTCCTGGGCAGCCAGAGCCAGAAGGTGGTGGCCGAGGCCCCCTGCCCGGTCCTACTGGTGCGCTGAGGCCCCCTCCCAAGGGCCCTCCCGCACCTAAGAGGGAGCCTTGAGCGGGGACCAGGCCCTCATCCTCCTCCTCCTCGCTGCCGCCCTGGCCCTTTTCCTCTGGGGCCGCTGGCGGCACGACCTGGTGGCCCTGGCTGTCCTTCTGGCCGCGGTCCTCCTCGGCCTGGTGCCCGCGGAGGGGGCCTTTACCGGCTTCGCCCACCCGGCGGTGGTCACCGTGGCCGCCCTCCTGATCCTGAGCCGAGCCCTGCAAACCTCGGGGGCCTTGGAGCCCTTGCTGCGCTGGGTGCTTTCCCTGAAGGGCGGGCCTTTCCCCAGCCTGCTGGCCCTCACGGGCCTGGGGGCTTTCCTCTCCGCCTTCATGAACAACGTGGGGGCCCTGGTCCTCCTGATGCCTGCCGCGGTGCAGCTCGCGGGGCGGCTGGGCCTGGCCCCGGGCCAGGTCCTCATGCCCCTGGCCTTCGGCACCATCCTGGGGGGGATGACCACCCTGATCGGCACGCCCCCTAACCTCGTCGTCTCCGGCTTCCGCGAAGGGGGGTTTGGCCTGTTCGCCTTCACCCCCGTGGGGCTTGCCGTGGCCCTGGCGGGGCTGCTCTTCCTCTCCCTCTTGGGGTGGCGCCTGGTGCCCCCCCGCAAGCCCGCGGGCCTGGAAGGTTTCCGCACCGGGGCCTACTTTACCGAGGCCCGGGTGGGCAAGGGCAAGGCCCTGGGGCTCACCCCGGGGCAGCTGGAGGATGCCCTGGGGGAGGCGGAGGTCCAGGTCCTGGGCCTGGTCCGGGAGAGGGTCCGCCTGCGGGCATCCCCCTTCCGGCAGGCCCTACGGGAGGGAGATATCCTCCTCCTGGCGGCCAGGCCGGAGGCCTTGGGGGAAGTCCTCGCCGCCTGGGGGCTGGAGCTGGCGGAGTCCTCCCCTGCCGAGGAGAAGGAGGCTGGAGGCCGCCAGGGGGTGTCCAGGGCTCAGGAGGGCCCGGAGTCCCGCCCGGAGGAGGAGGTGCTGGCGGAGCTGGTGGTCCTCCCCGGCTCCCCCCTGGTGGGCCGCTCCGTGCGGGAGATCCGCCTCAGGGGCCGCTACGGGGTGAACCTCCTCGCTGTCTCCCGCCAGGAGGCCTCCGCCTTCGGACGCCTGGCCTCCCTGCCCCTGCGCACCGGGGACCTCCTCCTGGTGCAGGGGTCTCTGGAGGCGGTCTCGGAGTTCGCCGAGGACTACGGGTGCGTGCCCCTGGCCGAGCGGAGGCTGGCCCTTCCCGACCGCCGGAGGGCCCTGGCCGCCGGGCTCGCCCTGGCGGGCGCCGTGCTGGCGGTCGCCCTGGGCCTCCTGCCCCCCGCCATCGCCTTCACCCTAGGGGCCCTGGCAGCGGTGGCCCTGCGGGCCCTGCCCTTGCGGGAGGTGTACGCGGCGGTGGACTGGCCGGTGGTGGTCCTCCTGGGGGCCCTGATCCCCGTGGCCCAGGCGGTGGAGGCCACCGGGGCCGGGGAGCTTCTGGCCCGCTCCCTCCTCCACCTGCTCCAGGATCATCCCTTCCTCAGCCTGGCCCTGATCCTCGTCCTGAGCATGCTCCTCTCCGACCTGATGAGCAACGCCGCCACCGCCTTGGTGATGAGCCCCCTGGCCCTGGAGACCGCCAGGGCCCTGGGGGCCAGTGCCGATCCCTTCCTCATGGCCGTGGCCGTGGGGGCCTCCTGCGCCTTCCTCACCCCCATCGGTCACCAGAACAACGCCCTGATCCTGGGGCCCGGGGGCTTCCGCTTCGGCGACTACTGGCGGCTCGGCCTTCCCCTGGAGGCCCTGGTGGTGGGGGTGGCTCTCCTCCTCCTAACCCGGGTCTGGCCCCTTTGACACCACCGTGTCAGGCCGCCCCGGCCCCCGCCCTTAGGGCGCCCCTGGTTTTGCTCCTGAGGGCTTCTGCAAGGGGTTCGCCAGGCTGGGGACGGAGCGGGTATAAGGCCCTTTCGGGCAGGCCGTATACTGGTGAGGAGAAGGGCTCGGGCCCTTTTCCCTTTGCCAAGGAGGCTTCGGGTGGCCGGTGTGCTCCTTTTCGCCTACCTTTCCGGGGTTCTGGCGGTGCGCCTGGGCCTGCCCGCCTTTTTGGGGTACCTGGCGGTGGGGGCGGCCCTGGGGCTTGGGGGTTTTTCCGGGGACCGCCTCCTGGACCTGTTCGCTGACCTTGGGGTCTACCTCCTCCTTTTCACCGTGGGCCTGGGCCTCAGGCTGGAGCGCCTGGTGCGGAGGGAGGTGCTGGGAACAGGGGTTTTCCAGCTCCTCCTCCTTCCTCCTTTCCTGCTCCTCCTCTACCTCCTGGGCCTGGCCCAAAACCCCTTGGCCCTCCTGGTCCTGGCCGTGGCCCTGGTCAACCCCAGCACGGTGCTCCTGGCCCGGGTGCTCCAGGGCAAGGGGGAGCTTTCCGCCCTCCACGGCCAGATCGCCTTGGGGGTTTCCGTCTTTTTGGACGTGGCCTCCCTGGCCTTGCTCATCCTGGTGGGGTTCCAGGGGGTGGGGCCCTTGGGCTTTTTGGTCCTCCTCTTTCCCCTCCTGAGGCCCTTTTTGGTGCACCTTTTCGCCTGGGCGCAAGGAGCAGAGCTCAAGCTCCTTTTGGGCGTGGCCCTGGCCCTCCTGGGAGCTGAGGCCGCCCGCCTCCTGGGGGCCCCCGAGGCCCTGGGGGCCCTCTTCATGGGCCTCGGCCTCGCCCGCCACCCCGGGGCAGGGGAGGTGGCCGAGAGGCTTTGGGCCTTGCGGGAGGTCTTCCTCCTGGCCTTCTTCGTGAAGGCGGGGATGGCGGTGGGGCCGGACGGGTTTTTCGCCGGGCTCCTCCTCCTTCTCTTTCTCCTCCTCAAGCCCCTCTTCCTCTTTCTCCCCCTGGTGCGCCAGGGCTTCCGCGCCCGCACCGCCTTTTTGGTTGGGGTGGGTCTCGCCACCTACTCCGAGTTCGCCCTGGTGGCCGCGGGGGTCCTCCAGGCCCTGGGGTACATGACGGAGCAAGGGGTGGGGGCGGTGGCCCTGGCGGTGGGGGGTTCCTTCCTCCTCGCCGCCCCCCTGTTGCAGCGGGCCCACCGCCTCTACGAGGCCTGGAAGCCCCGGCTCCACCGCCTGGAGCGCCCCGGCCTCCACCCCGATGAGGAGCCCCAGGGGGCCCTGGGGACCCGGTGGCTGGTGGTGGGGATGGGGCGCACGGGGGCGGCGGCTTACCGCTTTCTGGCGGAGCAGGGGGAGATGGTCTTGGGCCTGGACAGCGACCCCTCCAAGGTGGAGTACCACGCGGCCAAAGGCCGGCGGGTCCTCTACGGGGATGCGGAGGACCCGGCCCTTTGGGAGGGGCTGGACCTCACGGGGGTGCGGGGGGTGATCCTGGCCCTCCCGGACCTCGAGGCCCGCCTCCGGGCCACCCGTGCCCTGAGACAGAAGGGTTTCCGCGGCGTGGTGGGGGCGGTGAGCTACGCCCGGGAGGAGGACACCCCCCTCCTGGAAGCGGGCGTGGACGTGATCTTCCACCCCCTCCTGGAGGCGGGGGAGCGGCTGGCCGAGAGGGTATGGGAAAAGGCCCGGGCCTGGGCCTGAAGGGGTAGACTTTAGGGTATGCGCTACGCAACCCTGGCGGTCCTCAGTGGCCTTCCCCAGGACCCCCACGGGGCTTTGGGCCTCCCCATCTACGCGGTGGCCGCCTACGGCTTCGCCACCTTAGAGGAGGGGGCAGAGCGCTTCGCCACCGGGGAGGGCTACGTTTACGCGAGGCAGAAGGACCCCACGGCCAAGGCCCTGGAGGAACGGCTCAAGGCCCTGGAAGGGGCCATGGAGGCCGTGGCTTTGGCCAGCGGCCAGGCGGCCACCTTCGCCGCTCTCCTCGCCCTCCTGCGCCCGGGGGACGAGGTGGTGGCGGCCAAAGGGCTTTTCGGCCAGACCCTGGGGCTTTTCGGGCAGGTGCTGGCCCCCTTGGGCGTAGGGGTGCGCTACGTGGAGCCCGAGCCCGACCGGGTACGGGAAGTCCTCACGGAGAGGACCCGGGCCATCTTCGTGGAGACCGTGGCCAACCCTGCCCTGGTGGTGGCGGACCTGGAGGGCCTGGCCTCCTTAGCGGAAGAGAGGGGCATCGCCCTGGTCGTGGACAACACCTTTGGCGCTGCTGGTGCCCTAGCCAAGCCCTTCCAGTGGGGGGGCCACGTGGTGGTGCAAAGCCTCACCAAGTGGGCCTCGGGCCACGGCTCGGTCCTGGGAGGGGCGGTCTTGGTGCGGGAGAGCGCCATCTGGCGGAACTACCCCCAGTTCCTGGAGAGGGACGCCCGGGGCCAGGTGCCCTGGGAGGCTCTGGGGCCCCGCTGCTACCCGGAAAGGGTGCGCACCCTGGGGCTTTCCCTCCTGGGCATGAGCCTTTCCCCCTTCCACGCCTACCTGCTCTTCCAAGGCCTGGAGACCGTGGCCCTCCGGGTTGAGCGCATGAGCGAGACGGCGCTTCGTCTGGCCGAGGCCTTGCGGGACCATCCTAAGGTGCAGCGCCTCCGCTACCCCGGCCTGCCCCAGGACCCCGCCTACCCCCTGGCCCGCAAGTACCTGGCCTCGGGGGGGCCGGTGCTCGCCCTGGACCTGGGAAGCCAGGAGGCGGCGGGCCGCTTCCTCCGGGCCATCCCCTTGCCCAAGGCCGCCAACCTGGGGGACGCCCGCACCCTCCTGGTCCACCCCTGGACCACCACCCACAGCCGCCTGCCGGAGGAGGGGAGGCTGCAGGCGGGGGTGACCCCGGGCCTGGTGCGGGTTTCCGTGGGCCTCGAGGATCCTGAAGATCTGCTGGCCTGGTTCCAGGAGGGGCTGGCGGCGGTTTGAGTGGGGAGAATGGGCACAAATCTAGGGCATCGTGAATATTAGCACATAAAGCTGCCCCCCCCGGGCTACGGCCCGCTTGGCCACCGAACCCGTCCCACCTGCCCCCAGCGGGGGTCTTGGGTTTCCTTTGGCCGGGGCCCCACGCGGACAGGGCCCCTGCGGGGAGGTATCAGACCACCCAAAGTCCCCGGCGCATGAGGGGCACCCGGGTGCCATCCTCCAGGAGGCCGTCCACATCCACCGCCTCCGAGCCGATCATCCAGTCGATATGCACCAGGCTCTCGTTGCCCCCCCGCCGCCTGAGCTCCTCCCCGGTGGGACGCCCCTCCAGGTTCTCCGCGTAGGCCTGGCCGAAGGCGATGTGGCTGGCGGCGTTCTCGTCGAAGAGGGTGTCGAAGAAGACCAAGCCGGTTTTGGCGATGGGGTTGTCCGCAGCCACCAGGGCCACCTCCCCCAGGCGCCTCGCCCCCTCGTCGGTGGCGAGGACCTTGAGGAGGACCTCCTCGCCCTTCTCCGCTCCCACCGCCACCGCGTACCCCCCCTCAAACCGGGCCCAGAGGCCCTCCACCAGCTGCCCCCCCAGGGCCAGGGGGCGGCTTGCCCGCACCACCCCCTCCACCCGCTCCCGGTGGGGGGCGGTGAAGACCTCCTCCGTGGGCAGGTTGGGGTTGCAGAGGCGGCCCTTCTGGGTGGGGGTGGCCCCGCCCTGCCAGAGGTGGCCCTCCGCCAGGCCCACGATCAGGTCGGTGCCCGGTCCTTGAAAGTGGAGGGCCTGGAAGCGCCGCTCGTTCAAGTAGGCCACCTTTTGGTGGAGGTTGCGGTTGTGGGCCTCCCAGGCGGCCACGGGGTCAGGGGCGTCCACCCGGGTGGCCTGGAAGATGGCCTGCCAGAGCCTGGCTATCCCCTCCCCCTCCGGGAGGCTGGGGAAGACCGCCCGGGCCCAGCCCGGGTGGGCGAAGGGGACGATGGTCCAGTTGGTGACGAACTGGCTTATGGCCTCCAGGGCGGGCTTGTAGGCCCGGCTCTGCGCCTGCTGGGCCCGGCCGATGCGCTCAGGGGGCAGGCCCTCCAGGGCCTTGGGGTCGTTGCCGGAAACCGCCAGGCGGGCCGCTCCTCCTTCCCGGAAGGCCTTGGCCATCCCCTCGTAGAGCCAGGCCGGGGCCCGGTCCAGCCCCTCCTCCGGGGCCAGGGCGAGGCGCTGGCGGGAGAGGACGTTGTCCCCGTAGAGCACGGTGAAGAGGCTCGCCCCCTGGGCGTAGGCCTTTTCCGCCAGGAGGCGCACGAAGTCCACCGCCTCAATGGGGGCGGTGGCGATGACCTCCTGTCCCTTTTCCAGATTTAATCCCACGCGGACGGCCAGCTCGGCCAGCTTCTCCAGGTTCTCCTGAAAGGCGTTCACGCCCCAAGTCTTCGCCAGGAGGCCGGGAGCGTCAAGGCCTGGGGCAGCTCCTGGGCCTGCCGAAGAGGAGCACCAACCCGGAAAGGAGCAGGAGGGGAGCCCGGTACCCCTCCCACAGGAGGGCTGCCGCCAGGAGGAGAAGGGCCAGGGGGTAGCGCACCCAGCTGGGCATGCCCCCATGCTAAGGGTCCCTAGGGCCCTCGGGGCTTCCCGGGGAGGGGACGGGGCAGGGACATTCCTCACCGCCTCCCCGGTCTATGGTGGGGAAGAGGTGGAGCCTATGCGTCCCATCACCGTGGACGGCAACGAGGCGGTGGCCCGGGTGGCCTACCGCCTCTCCGAGGTGGTCGCCATCTACCCCATAACCCCCAGTAGCCCCATGGCGGAACTGGCCGACGAGTGGGCGGCCAGGGGGGAGCCCAACCTCTTCGGACTGGTGCCCAAGGTGGTGGAGATGCAGTCCGAGGGGGGAGCGGCGGGGGCCCTGCACGGGGCCCTCCAGGAAGGCGTTCTGGCCACCACCTTCACCGCGAGCCAAGGCCTTCTCCTCATGATCCCCGACATGTACAAGATCGCCGGCCAGGCCCTGCCGGGGGTGATCCACGTGGCCGCCCGGGCCCTGGCCACCCACGCGCTTTCCATCTTCGGGGACCACCAGGATCTCTACGCGGTGAGGCCCACGGGGTGGGGCATCCTGGTTTCGGACTCCGTGCAGGCGGCCCAGGACCTGGCGGCCGTCGCCCACGCCGCCGCCTTGCAGGCCAGCCTCCCCATTCTCCACGCCATGGACGGGTTCCGCACCTCCCACGAGGTGCAGAAGATCACCCCCCTTGCCGACCGGGAGCTAAAGGCCCTCTTTCCCTTTGGGGCCCTGGAGGCCTTCCGCCGGCGGGCCCTCACCCCCGAGGCCCCCGTGGTCCGGGGCACGGCGCAAAACCCCGACCACTACTTCCAAAACCGGGAGGCCATCAACCCCCACTACCTCCGCCTGCCCCAGGTGGTGGCGGAAACCATGGCCCGCTTTGCGGGGATCACGGGGCGGCGCTACCTCCCCTACGAGTACCTCGGCCACCCGGAGGCGGAGCGGGTGGTGGTGGTCATGGGCTCGGCCTCCTGGGCGGTGGCGGAGGCGGTGGAGCACCTCCTCCGGCGGGGCGAGCGGGTGGGGATGGTGCGGGTGAGGCTCTACCGGCCCTTCC
The DNA here is from genome assembly GCF_004307015.1 of Thermus thermamylovorans. Taxonomy (NCBI): domain Bacteria; kingdom Thermotogati; phylum Deinococcota; class Deinococci; order Thermales; family Thermaceae; genus Thermus; species Thermus thermamylovorans. The sequence goes on along the minus strand of NZ_SIJL01000004.1, from coordinate 41,457 downwards.
ACGTGGAGGGTTTCCTCGCCGCCATTCCCAAGACGGTCCGCAGGGTGGCGGTTCTGGACCGGGGCAAGGAACCGGGGGCGGTGGGGGAGCCCCTCTTCCAGGAGGTGGCGGCGGCCTTCGCCCTCCGGGGCGGGGAGGTGCCCGTTCTGGTGGGCGGGCGCTACGGGCTTTCCTCCAAGGAGTTCACCCCGGCCATGGCCCTGGGGGTCTACGAGGAGCTTAAGAAGGACCGGCCCCGCCACGGCTTCACCGTGGGCATCCTGGACGACGTCACGGGCACGAGCCTCCCCTACCCGGAGGTGGACTTTGAGGACCCGGCCTCGGTGCGGGCGGTCTTCTTCGCCCTGGGGGCGGACGGCACCGTGAGCGCCAACAAGAACACCATCAAGATCATCGGCGAGGAAACCCCGCTTTACGCCCAGGGCTACTTCGTCTACGACTCCAAGAAGTCGGGCTCCCGCACGGTGAGCCACCTGCGCTTTGGTCCCAACCCCCTCCAGAAGCCCTACCTCATCCGGCGGGCCAACTTCGTGGGCATCCACCAGTGGGGCTTCCTGGAGCGCCTCCCCATGCTGGGGGTGGCGGAGGAGGGGGCCACGGTCCTCCTCAACAGCCCCTACCCCAAGGAGGAGGTCTGGGACCGCCTGCCAAGGCCCGTGCAGGAGGAGATTCTCAGGAAGGGGCTCAAGGTCTACGTGGTGAACGCCTACGGGCTGGCCCGCCAGGTGGGGCTTCCCGGGCGCATCAACACCATCATGCAGGCGGCCTTCTTCAAGCTCTCCGGGGTTTTGCCTGAGGAGGAGGCCAAGGCCCGCGTCAAGAAGGGCATCGAGAAGAGCTACGGCAAGCGGGGGCGGTCGGTGCTGGAAAGGAACTTCCAGGCGGTGGAGCTGGGCTTCCAAAGGGTGGAACCCCTGCCCATCCCCGGGAGGGTCAGCTCGGAAGGGGAGCTGGTGCCCCCCATGGTGGACCATCCCCCCGCCTTTGTGCGGGAGGTGCTGGGGCCCATCGCCCTGGGCCTGGGGGACGCCCTCCCGGTTTCCGCCTTTCCCCCGGATGGAACCTACCCCACGGGGACGGCCAGGTACGAGAAGCGGGGCATCGCGGAGTTCGTGCCCACCTGGGACCCCCAGGTGTGCGTGCAGTGCGGCAAGTGCGTCCTGGTCTGCCCCCATGCGGTGATCCGGGCCAAGGTGGTGCCCGAGGAGGCCCTGGCGGGGGCTCCGGAGGGCTTCCCCCACCGCAAGGCCATGTGGAAGGAGCTTTCCGGGGAGTTTACCCTGGCCATCAGCCCGGAGGACTGCACGGGGTGCTCCCTCTGCGTGGAGGCCTGCCCGGCCAAGGACAAGCGGAACCCCAGCCGCAAGGCGCTGAACCTGGCCCCCCGCCTCGAGGTCCGGGAGGCCATGGGCCGCCACTGGGACTTCTTCCTCTCCCTGCCGGAAACGCCCAGGGCGGGCCTGAAGCTACATGCGGTGAAGGACGTCCAGCTCCTGGAGCCCCTCTTCGAGTTCCCGGGGGCCTGCGCGGGCTGCGGGGAAACCCCTTACCTCAGGCTCCTCTCCCAGCTCTTCGGCGACCGCCTCATCGTGGCCAACGCCACCGGGTGCAGCTCCATCTACGGGGGGAACCTGCCCACCACCCCCTGGAGCAGGAACCGGGAGGGCCGGGGCCCCGCCTGGGCCAACTCCCTCTTCGAGGACAACGCCGAGTTCGGCCTGGGGATGCGCCTGGCCCTGGACAAGAAGGCGGAGTACGCCAGGAGGCTTTTGCCCGAGTTCCGGGAGGCCCTGGGGGATGGGCTTCTGGGGAGGCTCCTCGAGCCCGTGGGGCCCGAGGGGGTGGAGGTGCGGCGCAAGGACGTGGCCCTCCTGAGGGAAAAGCTCAAGGACCTGGCGGATCCCAGGGCCAGGGACCTCCTGGCGGTGGCGGACGCCCTCATCCCCCACTCGGTCTGGATCGTGGGCGGGGACGGCTGGGCCTACGACATCGGCTACGGGGGCCTGGACCACGTCCTGGCCAGCGGGGCCAACGTGAAGGTCCTGGTCCTGGACACCGAGGTCTACTCCAACACCGGCGGCCAGGCTTCCAAGGCCACGGGGCTCGGGGCGGTGGCCAAGTTCGCCATGGCGGGCAAGCCCACGCCCAAGAAGGACCTGGCCTTCATGGCCATGAGCTACGGGCACGTGTACGTGGCCCAGATCGCCATGGGGGCCAACGACGCCCACACCCTGCGGGCCTTCCTCGAGGCCGAGGCCCATAGGGGCCCTGCCCTCCTCATCGCCTACAGCCACTGCATCGCCCACGGCATCGACATGGCCAGGGGCCTGGACCACCAGAGGCTGGCGGAGCGCACCGGCTACTGGCCCCTCTTCCGCTACCTCCCGGGCCAGGGCCTTTTCCTGGACTCCAAGCCCCCGACCCTGCCCCTGAAGGAGTACCTCTACGCGGAGAACCGCTACCGCCTTCTCCTCCAGACCCACCCCGAGGAGGCGGAGGCCTTCCTGCGGAGGGCGGAGGAGGCGGTGCGGGCCAGGTGGGAGAGGCTTTCCCGCATGGCGGCCAAGGAGGCCCTGGCGGGCTGAGGAGGGAGTATGGACCTGAGGACCACGTACCTGGGCTTGGCCTTGGAGCACCCTCTGGTGGCTTCGGCCTCGCCCCTCACGGAGCGGCTGGACGGGTTCCTGCGCCTGGAAGACGGCGGGGCGGCGGCCATCGTCATGCACTCCCTCTTCGAGGAGCAGGTGACCCTGGAGGAGGAGATGCTGGACCACTACCTCCACTACGGCCACGAGAGCTACGCGGAGGCCCTCTCCTACTTCCCCAAGGCCCACGAGTACCGCCTCACCCCGGAGCGGCACCTGGACCTCCTCGCCCGGGCCAAGGAGCGGGTGGCCGTGCCCATCATCGCCAGCATCAATGGGGTGAGCCGGGGGGGCTGGGTGGAGTACGCCCGGCTCCTGGAGGAGGCGGGGGCCGACGCCATCGAGCTCAACCTCTACTACATCCCCACCGACCCCGCCCTTTCCGGGGCGGAGGTGGAGGGCATGTACCTGGACACCATCCGCGCGGTGGTGGAGGCGGTGCGGGTGCCGGTGGCGGTGAAGGTGGGCCACGCCTTCACCGCCTTCGCCCACTTCGCCAAGGGGGTGGAGGGCACCGGGGCCCGGGCCCTGGTCCTCTTCAACCGCTTCTACCAGCCGGACTTCGACCTGGAGACCCTCTCCGTGGTGCCCACCCTGACCCTTTCCCGCCCCTACGAGGCCCTGTTGCGCCTCCACTGGGTCGCCCTCCTCTACGGGCGGGTGAACCTGGAGCTGGCCCTCACGGGAGGGGTCCATTCCGGCAAGGAGGCGGCCAAGGCCCTTTTGGCCGGGGCCCAGGTGGCGATGATGACCTCCGCCCTCCTGGAGCGGGGTCCCGACCACTTCCGCCGGGTCCTAGCGGAGCTCAAGGCCTTCATGGAGGCGAAGGAGTACGCCAGCGTGGGGGAGATGCGGGGGGCCATGAGCTACCAGAGGGTGGCGGAACCCGCCGCCCTGGAAAGGGCCAACTACCTCAGGGTTCTGGGCTCGTACCGCCTGCTTCCCTGAGGGCGTAGAGGCCTTTCCCCAGGGCCACTACCGGGCTCAGGTGCCAGCGGGCCAAGGCGGCGAGGCGGATCTTGGCGATCTTCTCCGGCTCCCGCACCCCCGCCCAAAGCCCCATCTCCTTGAGGCGCCGGCCCACCTCGGCGTAGTGGAGGGGACGGCCCTCCTCCCTCAGGAGCCGCACCACCGCCTTGCGGAACCGATCCGGGCGGGGCATCCTCGCCTGGAGTATACAGTGGGGGCATGAGGAACCAGGAGCTGGCCCGCCTCATGGAGGAGATCGGGCTCATGAGCGAGTTCCTGGGGGACAACCCCTTCCGGGTGCGGGCCTACGGGCAGGCGGCCCGCACCCTTTACGACCTGGACGCGCCCATCGAGGAGATCGCCAAGAAGGGCAAGGAGGCCCTGCTGGCTCTCCCCGGTATCGGCCCCGACCTGGCGGAGAAGGTGCTGGAGTACCTGAACACGGGGAGGATCCGCAAGCACCAGGAGCTGGCCGCCCGGGTGCCTCGAGGGGTGCTGGCGGTGATGGAGGTGCCCGGGGTGGGGCCCAAGACCGCCCGGCAGCTCTACGACGAGCTGGGCATTGACTCCCTGGAAAAACTAAGGGAAGCCCTGGATAGAGGGGAGCTCCTTCGCCTGAAGGGCTTTGGCCAGAAGAAGGCGGAGCGCATCCGGGAGGGCCTGGCCCTGGTGCAGGTGGCGGGTAAGCGAAGACCCTTGGGGGCGGTGCTTTCCTTGGCCCGGAACCTCCTTGCCGCCATCCGGGACCTACCGGGGGTAGGGCGGGCGGCGCTTTGCGGGTCCGCCCGGCGGTATAAGGACACGGTGGGGGACCTGGACTACCTGGTGGCCAGCGAAAGGAGCGAGGAGGTGGTGAGGGCGTTCGTGAAGCTTCCCCAGGTGAAGGAGGTGTACGCCCAGGGCAAGGAGCGGGCCACGGTGTTTTTGAAAAGCGGCCTCCAAGTGGACCTGAGGGTGGTGCCGCCCGAGAGTTGGGGCTCCGGGCTCCAGTACCTCACCGGGAGCAAGGAACACTCCATCCGGCTCCGGGGCCTTGCCCAGGAAAAGGGTTTGAAGCTTTCCGAGTACGGGGTTTTTAGGGGCGAAAAGCGCCTGGCAGGGGAGACGGAGGAAGGGGTTTACGAGGCCCTGGGCCTGCCCTTCATTCCCCCTCCCTTGCGGGAGGACCACGGGGAGATCGAGGCGGCCTTGGAGGGAGGTCTTCCCAGGCTTCTTGAGCTTTCCGAGGTGAAGGGGGACTTGCAGGTCCACTCCACGTACTCCGACGGGCAGAATAGCCTCGAGGAGCTCTGGCAGGCGGCGGGGGCCCTGGGCTACCAGTACCTAGGGGTTACGGACCACTCCCCGGCGGTGCGGGTGGCGGGGGGGCCTTCCCCGGAAGAGGCCCTGAAGCGCATCGCGGCCATCCGCCGCTTCAACGAGGCCCACGGCCCTCCCTACCTCCTGGCGGGGGCGGAGGTGGACATAAGGCCCGACGGCTCCCTGGACTACCCGGACTGGGTCCTGAGGGAGCTGGACCTGGTCCTCGTCTCCATCCACTCCCAGTTCAAGCTCTCCAAGGCCGAGCAGACCCGGCGCATCCTGAAGGCCCTGGAGAACCCCTTCGTCCACGTCCTGGCCCACCCCACCGCCCGGCTCCTCGGCCGCAGGCCCCCCATCGAGGCGGACTGGGAGGCCGTTTTCCAAAAGGCCAAGGAAAAGGGGGTGGCGGTGGAGATCGACGGCTACTACGACCGCATGGACCTCCCCGACGACCTGGCCCGCCTGGCCTACGGGATGGGGCTTTGGATCAGCCTCTCCACCGACGCCCACCAGGTGGACCACCTGCGCCTCATGGAGCTGGCCGTGGGCGCGGCGCAAAGGGCCTGGATCGGCCCCGAAAGGGTGCTGAACCTCCTCCCCTACGAGGACCTCCTGGCTTGGCTCAGAGCCCGGCGAGGGCCTTGGCCCGGAGGAGCACCTCCAGGAACATCCCCCGGGTGAGCCGGCCGGTCTGGGTGTTCTGGCGGGAGACGTGGTAGCTGACGAGGAGGTGCCGCCCATCGGGGAGGAGGTGGTGGGCCCCGTGGGCGAAGGGGTGGGGGCCTTTTTTCAGGCCGAAGTGGTCCAGGAGGGCCTCGAGGGCTACCCTTCCCAGGGCCAGATAGACCCGGGCCTCCCGAAGGAGGCCGAGCTCCGCCCGGGTCCAGGCCCCGCAGGCCAGGAGCTCCTCCCGGGTGGGTCTGTTGGCCGGCGGGGCGCAGCGCACCGCGGCGGTGAGGTAGACCCCAAAGAGCCGGAGGTCGTCCCCGGGTTCGCTCGTGGGCTTGCTGGAAAGCCCCGCCTCGTAAAGAAGGGGGTAGAGGAAGGCCCCGGAGGCGTCCCCGGTGAAGGGGCGGCCCGTGCGGTTGGAGCCGTGGGCCCCAGGGGCCAGACCGAAGAGCACCAGCCGGGCCCGGGGATCCCCAAAGCCGGGGACGGGCCTTGCCCAGTACGCCCAGTCCCGGTAGGCCCGGCGCTTGGTTCGTCCCACCTCCTCCCGCCAGGCCACCAGCCGGGGGCAGAGGCGGCAGGCGGTGAGCTCCTCCCGGAAGCGGACCAGGTCCACGCCCCTAAGGGTAGCAAACCCCCGCCCCAAAGGGGCGGGGGATAGGAGGCCAGGGGCTTCAGTAGGGGGAGTCAAAGGGGCAGGCCTCGGGGCCGGGCTGGACGAAGGTCCGGTTGTTGTTGGCCCAGTCGAAGGCGTCCTTCAGGGCCTCCTGGTAGGCGCGCCAGGGGCTGCCGTCATAGGCGGTGGGGTGGAGGGCGAGCTCCGCGTTCGCCTCGGCCAGGAGGGCATTCACCGTGGCGAAGCCCGCCGCGTTGGCGCTCGTGGTGCCTGGGGCATAGACCAGGGCGTTCCCGTCCACAAACCCCGCCCGCACGTTCAGGTACATGGCCGCCATCTGGGCGGAGAGCATGTAGGCCATGTTGGTGGCGTTGGCCCCGAGGAGCCAGGTGCGGAACTCGCTGTAGCTCCAGGGATCAAAGGGGTTTCCGTCCGCCCGCACCAGGTTCAGGTCGCGAAGCTCCGCCAGGATGGCGTTCATCCCCAGGCCGTTCATGGCGCTCTGGCCGTTGCGGTTGCTCCAGAAACCCAGGGTCCTGCCGCCCCCTGCGCCCAGGCAGACGTTGCCGAAATCGGGGCCGTGGACGTCGGCGGTGCCCACCGTGACCGTGCCCGAGGTGGGGGTCGTGTTGAGCCAGCGGCCCGCGGGCCACCAGCCGGGAGGCGGGGGCACCTCGGTGATGGTGTAGGCTCCGGAGTTCCTGGGCACCAGGAAGCTGTACTGGCCGCTTGCGGAGGTGTAGGTCACGTCGGAGGGCGTGGGGGGCACCTTCTCGATGCGCCAGCCGGGGATGGCGGGCTCACCCGGGTCCCACATGCCGTTGGTGTTGGCGTCGTACCACTTGTAGCCCCAGATGGCCACCTCCGCGGGTTCCTCCCCGCGCATGCGCACCTTGAAGTTGTCGGTCTTGCTCCGGGCGGGGAGGAAGCCGTGGACGCCCTGTCCGGGGGCGTAGTCCGCCACCGGGGTCACCCAGACCTTGTACTCCCCCCCGGGGTTAGGGGTGTCGGCGTAGGGGTAAAGCTGTACGCTGATGGCCCCCGGGCAGCGGCCTGAGCCTGTCAGGCGCGTCCCGCCGTAGGTGGCTCCCGTGTACTCCACGAAGACCCCGCCCTGGACCCGCACCCGGCGGTGGTCGATGGGGTCGGTGGTGAGGAGGGTAGCCCCCGAGGGGTCGGTCACCTGGAAGTAGTACTCCCCGTCCGGCAGGCCGGCGGCGGTGCAGGGGGCGTTGGGAGGCGGGCCACCATTCAGGTAGACGTCCTCCTTGGCGTCGTAGACGTTGCCGTTCACCAGGGAGCCGTCCCCTAAGGTGGTGTAGATGGCCCCGGTGAGGGGGGCGCTGCCTGCCTGCAGACTCGAGCCGCCGGTTCCCAGGGAGCCCATCTGCCCGCCGCAGGCCGCCAGGACCAAGGCCAGGGCGGCCCCAGCCAGGAACCAAAACGCTCTAGTGGACCTCATAAAGACCTCCTTTCACCCTCAGCATGGGGGCAGGGGCGAAGGCAAGCAACGGGCTTTTGGTCTAGGTCTTTTTAAGCAAAAAGTCTTAAGGCTTTTGCACCAGGAGGCCTAGGCCTTTAGCGGGATAGATCAGCTCAGGAAGCGCACGTGGGCCAGCTGGCTCCGCTTCTTCACGCCCAGCTTCTGAAAGATGATGGAGAGGTGGGCCTTCACCGTCTTCACCGAGATGCCGAGTTCCTTGGCGATCTCCTCGTTGCTGAGGCCGAGGGCGGCCAGGGCAGCCACCTCCTTCTCCCGCTGGGTGAGGTGGGGGAGGGGCTCCCCCACCAAGGCGGCCACCACCCGCCTTTCCGCCCAGACCTCCCCCTGGGCCACGGCCTTGAGGGCCCTTTCCAGGACCTCGAGGCCCTGGTCCGGGTAGAGGTAGCCCCTGTACCCCTTCTTCAGGGCTTGGGCCGACTGTTCCCGGGTCTTTAAGAGGACCACCGCGGGGACGGGCGGGGGGGCAGGGACCTCCCGGTCGGCCTCCACCAGGCCCACCTGGGCCAGGAGGGGGTGCTCCACCACCTCGAAGCCCCGGGCCCTCAGGGTTTCCGCCAAGGCTTCCTGCTCGGTGAAGATGGGAAACTGGAGCCAGACCTTCACCATGGCCTGGCCCCAGTTTACCCAAACCTTGGTTTACCCCTAGCGGATGAGGCTGAAATGGGTCTCCGCCAAGGGGATGCCCGCGTAGGACACCGTGGTGCGGTAGCAGCCCAGGCTCCAGCCGGCCTGGGTCTTCAGGTTGAAGACGTACTGGCCGCTGTCGGGGTCGTAGCGCCAGGCGGTGGAGCCGGTGGGGTAGTCGTTGCCCTCGATTGCCTCCCCGCTTGTGGAGTTGCAGCTGCCGGTGTAGCGGAGGACAAGGCGCAGGCCGTCGGCCAGGTCCGTGGCGGGGGTGCCATCGGCGTAGGTGGGCGGGTAGAACTTGTGGGGGATGGTGGAGCCCCGCTTGTGGGCGCTGTAGGGGACCGCCATGCGCAAGGGGGGTAGGAAGCCTGCAGGGTTCACGTTCAGGGTCACGAAGACCTGGAAGCTAGCCTGGCTCTCGTTGGGGGTGGGGGGGGCGGGGCTCACCGGGGCGCGGTAGGTGGCGCTGTCCCTAGCAGTGCAGACCACGGTCTGGGTGGCCCCGATGGGGATGTAGCTCCCCTCCGCAGGGATGCAGGTCATGGTCACGGGCTCCGAAACCCCGTTCGGGTCGCTAGCGGAAATGCCAAGATCCGCAAGGTTTAAGGCCCATCCCTGGATGTTCTGGGCGATCCGGGTCGCGGTGCCGCTGGGCACTCCAGAGAAGATGGGCGGGGTCGAGTCCTCCACGTATACGGGGAAGCTCGCGCTGGCGGAAAGTCCCCCGGAGTCGGTTACGGAGCAGGTCACCGTGGTTTCGCCGATGGGGAAGAGGGTACCGCTTGTTGGGGTGCAGACCACGCTCCCCGTGAGGTCCCCGTCCTCGAGGTCCGTGGCCGTGACCGAGAAGGCCACCTGGGCCCCGGCGGGGCCGGTGGCCTCTGCCAGGACGAAGTTGGGCACGGTGAGGGTAGGGGGCGTGTTGGGGGGAGGGGGGTCGGTGGCAGGGCAGGGGTTGAAGCTCACGTGGACGGTGACCTCGGACTGCCCAGGAGGTGTCTGGAGCCTTCCTGGACCGGAGCTGGGCTGGGGATCCCGAGGCTCCACCGTAAAGGTGCTAGTGCCCGTGGCAGGGGAACCCCCATTCCGCACGGTGAGCATCACCGTTTTGGGCTGGTCGCTGGCGCTTTGGAAGGTGACGGTGGCTTCATCCGACCCCACCCATGCCCCTGCCTCGTGGGCCCAGGTGGTGTAGACCTTGAAGGAGGCGGGGTAGGCCTGCGCAGGCGGTGTCTTGATGGCGTAGCTCACCTGCACCGTGCTGGGGGCCCCGTAGGCGCACCCGTCCACCGCCAGGGGGGTGGTTTGGGAGCCCACCAAGGAGGCCAGCTGGCCCTCGAGGTTCCCCTGGGGCCGGACCGCCACCCCCTTGGCGCTGGGGGCAGGGATCCCTTCCGTCACCACGATCTCCTGCGGCCCTACCTCCCCCTGTGGCCCGGAGCAGGCGGCGAAGAGAAGAAGGGCCAGCCCGCCGATAAGGGCCTTGGCATAGGGTTTCATCTCGGCTTCACCTCCCGTTCATGTCCAGGCTAGGTCCTCCGCCGCCCCAAGAAAACGGCCCAAAGTCCTAGGACTTTGGGCCGACCCCGGCGCCCTCGGGTTTCAGAGGGGGATGTTGTCGTGCTTCTTGAAGGGCCGTTCCTCCTTTTTGTCCCAGAGCATCCGCAGGTGCCGGTAAAGGATGCGCCGGGTGTGGGTGGGGTCGATGACGTCGTCGATGTAGCCCCGGGCCGCCGCCACCCAGGGGTTGTCGAAGGCCCGCTTGTACTCCTCGATTTTCCGGCGGCGGGTTTCCTCGGGGTTGGGGGAGGACTGGATCTCCTTGCGGTAGATGATGTTGGCCGCCCCTTCCGCCCCCATCACCGCCACCGCCGCCGTGGGCCAGGCCAGCACCACGTCCGCCCCCATGTCCTTGGAGTTCATGGCCAGGTAGGCCCCCCCGTAGGCCTTGCGGGCGATGAGGGTGATCTTGGGCACCGTGGCCTCGGCGTAGGCGAAGAGCATCTTGGCCCCGTGGCGGATGATGCCCCCGTGCTCCTGGGCCACCCCGGGCAGAAAGCCCGTCACGTCCACCAGGGTGAGGAGGGGGATGTTGAAGGCGTCCATGGTGCGGATGAAGCGGGCGGCCTTGTCGGAGGCGTTGATGTCCAGGGCCCCGGCCATGAAGCGGGGGTTGTTGGCGATGACCCCCACGGGGTAGCCGCCGAGCCGCCCCAGGCCCACGATGAGGTTCCGGGCGAAGCCCGGCTGGATCTCCAAGAACTCCCCCTCGTCCAGGAGGGTCCGGATCACCTGGTGCATGTTGTAGGGCCTTCGGGCGTCCGGGTGGACGATGTCCAGAAGCTCCGGGGTGGGGCGGTGGGGGTCGTCCCTGGGCTCCCGCACCGGGGGCTTTTCCCGGCTGTTTTGCGGCAGGTAGGAGAGGAGCTTCCTGATGAGGTCCAGGACCTCCCGGTCGTCCTTGCCCTCGAGGTGGGCCACCCCGCTTTTCTCCATGTGCACCTCCGCCCCCCCCAGCTCCTCGAAGCTCACCTCCTCCCGGGTCACGCTCCGGATCACCTCGGGGCCGGTGATGAACATGTAGCTCCCTCCCCGGCTCATGAGCACAAAGTCGGTCATGGCGGGGCTGTAGACCGCACCCCCGGCGCAGGGGCCCAGGATGGCGGAGATCTGCGGCACCACCCCGGAGTAGATGGCGTTGCGGTAGAAGACCTCCCCGTAGCCGGAGAGGCTGTCCACCCCCTCCTGGATGCGGGCCCCGGCGGAATCATTGAGGCCGATGATGGGAGCCCCCACCTTGGCCGCCAGGTCCATGAGGCTTGCGATCTTACGCCCGTGCATCTTCCCCAGGGAGCCTCCTAAGACGGTGAAATCCTGGCTGAAGACGAAGACCAGGCGTCCTCCGATGGTGCCGTAGCCGGTCACCACCCCGTCCGCCGGGGCTTCCATCCCCTCCATGAGCCCGGTTTCCAGGTGTTCGGTGAAGGGCATGAGCTCCACGAAACTGCCCTCGTCCAGGAGGTAGGCGATGCGTTCCCGGGCGGTGAGCTTGCCCTGCTGGTGCTGCTTCCTTATGCGCTCCTCACCCCCACCCAGGAACACCTTTTTGCGCCTTTCCTCCAGCTCGGCGAGGAGTTCGTCCAGGATAAGCCTGGCGTTGTCGGCCATACTGGCCGCATGATACAGTAAAGGGCCGGGCTTGCTTCCAGGAAGGGCCCGGGGAAAGGAGGCACGATGCGACCTTGGATTCCCCTGCTGGCGTTTCTGGTCCTGCTGGTCCTTCTGGGCTGGCTGGGGTACGAAGGGTACAGCCGCCTCCTGGCGGCGGAGGGCCGGGTGGCGGCCCTGGAGGCCAGGCTTGCCGCCCAGGAGGAAGCCCTTAAGGCCCTAGCCGAGCGGGTGGGCCAGCTGGAGGAGGAGGTCTTCCAGGCCCCGGCCCCGCCCCTGGCCCTGCCCGCGCCCCCCGAGGCCTCAGGAGCCCCCGCCTGGCCTTACGCGGTGGGGGTGGTGGCCGCGGCCCTGCTCCTCTACCTCCTCCTCAGGTTCCTCCGCGGGGAGGGGAGGAAGCCCGCTCCCCCACCAGAGGAAACCCAGAGCGCTCCTCCCAAGACCCCGGAGGAGGCCCGCATGGAGGAGGAGGGGGCACCCCCCCCGCCCCCTTCCCGGGACGAACGTCGGGAGGGCTGAACCGCGCCGGGGCAGGGTAGGGCCGCCTAGGGGAAAAGGGGGCGGGGGGGCTTTAGGGGCCCCCCTCGCCCCCCGAACCGCGGCCGGGGGTTTGCCGCCCCGTCGGGCCCGGGTGCGGGCACCGCGGGGGCACCCGGCAAGCCCTCAGTCCTTGAGTCGCTTCACCGCCTGGATCAGGGAGGGCAGCACCTGGTGCACGTCCCCCACGATGCCGTAGTCCGCGTGCTTGAAGATGGGGGCCTCGGGGTCCTTGTTCACCGCCACGATGAACTTGCTCTTGTTCATCCCCGAGAGGTGCTGCACCGCCCCGGAAACCCCTAAGGCGATGTAGAGGGAGGGCTGCACGGTCTTCCCCGTCTGGCCCACCTGCTCGGCGTAAGGGCGCCAGCCCGCGTCCACCACCGCCCGGGTGGCCCCCACGGCCCCGCCCAGGAGGAGGGCCAGCTCCTCCACCTTCTGGAAGGCCTCGGCGCCCCCCAGCCCCCGGCCCCCCGTGACCACCACGTCGGCCTCGGTGAGGGAGACGCCCCGCTTCTCCTCCTGCACCCTCTCCAGCACCTCCAGCGTGGGCACCGGGGGCAGGCTCAGGGCCACCGCCTCGCCCTGCCCCCCCAGGGGCTCCGCCAGGGGGGTGGTGTTGGGCTTCACCGTGAGGACCGCAGGGAGGGCGCTGCGCACCTTCTGGGTCACCCGGTTCAGGTAGGCGTAGCGGGTGGCGTAGACCTGGCCCCCCTCCGCCCAGGAGTCCAGGGTGTCCTCCAATAGCCCCGCCCTCAGGGCGTAGGCTACCCGGCCCAGGTAGGCCCGGCTCTGCCGGGACGAGGGGGCGAGGACCGCCCTGGCCCCGCCCTTGGCCGCCTCCAGCACCCCGGCTGCCCACCGCTCCGCGGTGTAGGGGCCGGGCTCGGCCACGTAAAGGGTTTCCACGTAGCCTCGGGCCTCCTCCACGGGGGCCGGGCCTTCCGCCAGGAGTACCCCCGCCACCCTTGCCCCCAGGGCCTCGGCCAACTTCCGGGCCCGGGTGAGGGCCTCGAGGCTCGCTTTCCTAAGCTTGCTTCCATCATGGTCCAGCACCACCAGGATCATGGGCCACCTCCTAAATGACCTTGGCCTCCTCGCGGAGAAGCCGCACCAGCTCCTCCGCCGCCGCCACCGGATCCTTACCGTCCAGGATCTTCCCCAAACGGGCCTTTTCCTGGATGCTCTCTTCCAGGACCTCCACCTTGGCCGTTCCTTGGAAGGCCACCTTCTTGATCTCCTTCTTCTTGGCCCTCATGATGCCGGGCAGGGTGGGGTAGCGGGGCTCGTTCAGGCCCTGCTGGGTGGTGAAGACCGCAGGGAGGGGCACCCGCACCCACTCCGCTCCCTCGTCCAGGTCGTGCTTGGCCCGGGCGGTCTCCCCCTCCAGCTCCAGGGCGGTGGTCCAGGCCACCACCGGCACCCCCAGGGCCTCAGCCAGGGCCGCCCCCAGGGCCTGGCTGTCCCAGTCCGCCTGCTGCCCTCCGGTGAGGACCAGGGTGGGGACCTCCTCCTTCAGGACCGGGGCCAGGGCCTCGGCCACGGCCACGGGGTCGGCGTAGCCCTCGTGGACCACGTGCACCCCCCGGTCCATGCCCATGGCCAAAGCGGTGCGGATGGCCTCCTCGGTGCGCTCGGGGCCGAAGCCCACCACAATGGCCTCCCCCCCATGCTTTTCCTTGAGGCGCAGGGCCTCTTCCACCGCGTACTCGTCCATCTGGTCCAGGATCAGGGTGGCCCCCGAGAGGTCCACCCGTCCCCCCTGGACCTTGAGCCTGCTCTCCCCGTCGGGTACCTGCCGGATGACCGCCACGAACTTCATCCTTAGCCTCCCTTCACTCCGCCAGGAGGTGCCTGGCGATGACGAGCCTCTGGATCTCGTTGGTGCCCTCGTAGATCTGGTTGAGCTTCACGTCCCTTAGGAGCTTCTCCACGGGGAACTCCCGCACGTACCCGTACCCCCCATGGATCTGGATGGCCTGGTTGGCGGCCTCGAAGGCCACCTCCGAGGCGTAGGCTTTGGCGATGGCGCTGGCGTGGGCGTGGGGAAGGCCCTGGTCCGCCAGCCAGGCGGCGTAGTAGGTGTAGATGCGGGCGGTTTCCAAGCCGATCATCATGTCCGCCAGCTTGAACTGGATGGCCTGGAAATTGGCGATGGGCTGTCCGAAAGCTTCCCGCTCCTTGGCGTACTTCCTGGCCTCGTCTAGGGCCCGCCGGGCCACCCCCACGCTGCCCGCGGCCACGGGGATGCGGGTCTTGTTGAGGGTCTGCATGGCGATCTTGAAGCCCTCCCCCTCCTCCCCCAGGCGGTTTTCCACGGGCACCCTCACGTCCTCAAACACCAGCTCGTAGGTGCCGGAGGCCCTCTGGCCCATCTTGCCGTGGATCTTCACCGCCTTCATGCCTGGGGTCCCCCGTTCCACCACCAGGGCCACCACCCCCTTGTGGCGGAGCTCGGGGTTCAGGGTGGCGAAGACCACGGTCCACTCCGCCTCGCCCCCGTTGCTGATCCACATCTTGGTGCCGTTCAGGAGGTAGTGGTCCCCCTGGCGCACCGCCCGGGTTCTGAGGGCGGCGGCGTCGGAGCCGTTGCCGGGCTCGCTGAGGGCGAAGGCCGCCAGGGCGGGCTTTTGCGTGAGGGGCCTCAGGAAGCGCTCCTTCTGCGCCTCCGTGCCCGCCAGGAGCACCGGGGTGATGCCCAGGTCGCTGGCCATGGGGATGGTGTAGATGCCCATGCAGGCATAGGCCAGCTCCTCGCCCACGAGGACCTCGTCCAGCATCTTGAGGCCCATGCCCCCGTACGCCTCGGGGATGATGGCGTTCAGGAGGCCCACCTCGTGGAGCTTCTCTATAACGGGCCAGGGGACTTCCTCCTTGGCGTCGTACTCCGCGGCCACGGGCAAGATGACCTCCCGGGCAAAGCGCCGGGCCAGGGCCTGGAGCTGCCGCTGCTCCTCCGTGAGGCTGAAGTCTATGGGCATGGCTTTCCTCCTTAGGCCAAGGGGCCCCGCTCTTTGACCAAGTCTAAGATTTCCCCCTGCCCCTTGCAACCCCGGCCCCATGCTACCATTGGAGGCAGATGAGACTGGTGGGGCAGCTCGAGGTCCTGGGGCGTTTCCAGCGGGCGCTCTTAAAGGACCTGGAGCCGGTGCAGATTCTTCGCAACCTGCTGGAGGTGGCCACCGAGGAGGGGGTGGAACGGGCGGCCCTCTTTCTCTACCGCAGGGAAACCCGGGAGCTCATGGGAGAGGTGGCCTCGGGCCGCGGACGGCACTACACCGTGTCCGCCATCGCCCTGCCCCTGTATAGCAAGGGACCGGTACAGGAAGCCTTCTTTGCCGAGGGGCCGGTCAAGCGGGAGGAAGAGTGGCTCCTGCCGGTGGTAGGGGAGGAGGGCCCCTACTGCTGGGCCGACCCCGAGGCCCGTTGCCGTCTGCGCCCCCGGGCCACCCGCGAGACCCGGGCCCTGGTTTGCCCCAGCTGCCCCCACTTCGCCCCCAAGGGGGTGTTGAGCCTCGAGGGCGTCCCCCAGGCCTTAAAGCCCCTCCTGCCCCTCCTGGCCCAGCTCACCGCCTTGGCCCTCAAGAACGGGGAGCTCCTCTCCGAGCGCAACGGGGCCCTGGCCCGGCTTTCCCGCCACGTGGAGGCCCTTTCCCACGTGAGCGCCCTGGCGCGCGAGGTGGCCAAGGCCCTGGAGCCCAGCGCGGTGGTGGAAACCCTGGCCCGGGCCCTAGCCCAGCGCTTCGGGTTTTACCGGGTGACGGTGGCCCTGGTAAAGGGGGACCGCCTGGAGGGCCACCTGACGGTCAAGGGCTCGGCCCTCTTCTGGACTGAGGGCCGCAGCCGCATCCGGCTTGCCCTGGCCTCCTCCCCCGACCCCCTGGCCCGGGCGGTGCGGGAGCGTCGGGCCCTGGTGCTGGGGCGAGGGGTCTTGCCCCCGGCCGTCGCCCAGGACCTGGGGCCCAGCGTGGCCTTCGTGCCCATCCTGGCCGAGGTGGAACCCCTGGGTGCCGTGGCCGTGGACCACGGGCCGGGGGGAAGGGCGGTCAGCGAGGAGGAGGTGCGCTACGTGGAGCTCCTCACCGGGGTGGCGGGGGTGGCCCTCAAGAACGCCCAGCTCTACCGGGAGAGGACCCAGCTGTCCTTGGCCTTGGCCGCCGAGCGCAGGCGGCTTTCCGAGGTTTTGGAGGAACTTCCGGATGGGGTGGTGGTCCTTTTCGGCGATCGGGGCTTTGCCAACGGGCGGGCACGGGGCGCTTTGGGCCTGGGGGCGGAGGTGGGCTTGGAAGACCTGCCTGGAGCCTTGGGGCCCGCCCTGGAAGGGGGGCGGTTGGAGGCCAGCCTGGGAGGGGCCACCTACAGCGTGCGGGGGCGGCAGGTGGGGGAGATGCGGGTTTTGGTCCTCCACGATATCACCGAGCGCACCCGCGTGGAGCGGGCCCTCCGGGACCAGGTGGCCTTCACCCAGGCCCTGGTGGACGTGGCCCAGACCGCCTTGCGCCAGCGGGGGCTCGCGGCCCTGGGGGAGGCCCTTGTGAAGCGGTTGCAGGCCCTCTTTGGCGCCGACGAAGGCCTGCTTTTGGCCGAGGGCGGGGGCGTGGGGCAGATGCTCTACGGTACCTGCCCGCTTCCCCAGGAGCTGCCCCAGCCTAACCTTTTGGGGAAGGCCCTGCGGGAGGGAAGCCCCTTGGGGGTGGAAGCCCTCGGCCCCGGGGACTGCGCTCTAGCGGAGGCCCTGGGGCTTAGGAGTGTGCTGGTGACGCCTTTCCGGGCGGGAGACTTCCAGGGCGGGCTCTTTTTGGGTTACCGCAAGGAGCGGCGCTTTTCGGAAAGGCTCCTTTCCCGTCTTTCGCAGGTGGGCACCCTCCTCGCCCTGGTGCTGGAGAAGGCCCGCTTCCTGGAGCTTTTGGAGGCGGAGGAGGACCGCCTCAAGGCCCTCATGGAAAACTCCCAGGACGTGGTCTATGTTCTCGACCGGGAGGGTATCATCCGCTTCGTCAGCGCCAGTGTGCGGGCGGTGTTGGGCTACGACCCTGAGGGCTACAAAAGGGCTCCCGTGCAGGGCTTGGAGTCCGTGTACCCCGAGGACCGGCCCCTGGCCGCGGCCCTCTTGCAGGAGCTTTTGGCCCACCCGGGCCAGGTGCGCACGGGAGAGTTTCGCGTGCTTCACGCAGACGGCACCGCGATCCCCATGGAGGCCTGGGGACGGAACCTTCTGGACGAGCCCCGGGTGCGGGGCGTGGTGGTGAACCTACGGGACCTCCGTCCACGTTTGGAGGCGGAAAGGCTCAAGGGGGAGTTCATCGCCGCCGTAAGCCACGAGCTCCGCACCCCCCTGGCGGTGATCATGGGCCTGGCGGAGCTCTTGCGGGAAGAACCCCTCTCCGAAAGCGCCTCGGAGTCCGTGGAGCTCATCCTGGAAAGCACCTTCCGCCTGAAAACCATGGTGGACAACCTCTTGGACACGAGCCGTTTGGAGGCCGGCCGCTTTGAGGTGGTCCGCCGCCCGGTGGACCTCAGGCCCTCCTTCCTGGAGCTGGCCAGGAGCTTCCAGGGGGTGGCCCGCTTCTCGGGGGTAGACTTCCGGGTGGAGGTAGGGGAGCTCCCCGTCATAGAGGCGGACCCGGACCGCGTGGTCCAGGTCCTGGGGAACCTTCTCTCCAACGCCTTTAAGTTCACACCCCCTGGGGGGGCGGTGCGCTTCGCTGCCCGGCGGGAGGGGGAGGCTGTGCTCCTGGAGGTGGAGGACACCGGGCCGGGCATCCCCCAGGAGGAGCTTCCCGGGCTCTTCCAGCGCTACGCCCGGGCCAAGAACGCCCGGGCCCGCGGGGTTTCGGGCACAGGGCTCGGGCTTTTCATCTCCAAGCACATCGTGGAGGCCCACGGGGGGAGGATCGAGGTGGAAAGCGAGGAGGGCCGGGGGAGTCTCTTCCGGGTTATCCTGCCCCTATATGCCCCGCATCCTTCTGGTTGAGGACGAGCCCCTGGTGGCCCACATGGTGCGGCGCATGCTGGAGCGGGCCGGGCATCGGGTGGACTGGGCTCCCTCGGGCCAGGCGGCCTTGGAGAAGCTCGCCCAGGCCTACGACCTGGTGGTCTGCGACCTGGTCATGCCCGGCGTTTCCGGCCTCGAGGTCATCCGCCAGGTCCGGGCCCGGGGGAGCGCCCCGGTTTTGGCCCTCTCCGCCAGCGTCTCCGCCAGAAGCCAGCAGGAGGCCCTAGAGGCCGGGGCCCAGGCCTTCTTGGGCAAGCCCTTTGAGGCCCAGGCCCTCCTGGCCCAGGTGGAGCGGCTTCTTGGGGGTTCCCGTGGGCAAAGCCCGCCATGAGACCGGGCCGGTGCGGCGGGTACCAGGACCGCTTTGACTTCCTGAAGGCGGGCCCGGTACACTGGCAGGCAAAGGGGAGCCTATGGACCGGAGGAATTTCCTGAGGCGGGCAGGGGTGGGTGTGGCGGCGAGCCTCTCCTACGCGGCCTTCGCCCAGGCTACCCCCCAGGTGCGCTGGCGCTTGGTGTCCAGCTACCCCCGGAGCCTGGATACCCTCTTTGGCGGCGCCGAGGACCTGGCCAAGCGGGTGGCGGAGCTGACCGAGGGCCGCTTCCAGATCCGGGTCTTCCAGGCGGGGGAGATCGTGCCAGGGGGGCAGGTACTGGACGCGGTCCAGGCGGGGACGGTGGAGGCGGGGCACACCTACGGCCCCTTTTTTATCGGCAAGAACCCCACCTTGGCCTTCGACGGGGGCGTGCCCTTCGGCATGACCTACCGACAGCACAACGCCTGGATGCTCTTCGGCGGGGGGCTGGAGCTCCTCCGCCAGGTGTACGCGGACTTCGGGGTGCTCCAGTTCCCTGGGGGCAACACCGGGGCCCAGATGGGAGGCTGGTTCCGCCGGGAGGTCCGGGCCCTCGCCGATCTCCGGGGCCTCCGGATGCGTATCCCGGGCCTGGGGGGGACCCTGATGGGCCGCCTGGGGGTGGTGCCCCAGACCCTGGCGGCGGGGGACATCTACCCGGCCTTGGAGCGGGGGGCCATCGACGCCGCCGAGTTCAGCGGCCCCTACGACGACGAGCGGCTGGGCTTCCACCGGGTGGCCCGTTACTACTACTACCCCTCCTTCTGGGAGCCTTCCGCCCAGCTTTCCTTCCTCGTCTCCCAAAGGGAGTGGGCGCGCCTGCCCCGGGAGTTCCAGGAGGCCTTCCAGGTGGCGGCGGCGGAGGTCAACCTCACCATGATGGCCAAGTACGACGCCCAGAACCCCCCGGCCCTGGGGCGGCTCCTCCGGGCGGGGGTGCTCCTGCGCCGCTGGTCCACGGAGATCCTGCGGCGAGCCCAGGAGGAGGCCCGGGCCCTCTACGAGGAGCAGGCGGCCAGGGACGCCGCCTACCGCAGGGTCTACGCCGCCTACTGGGCCTTCCGGGGGGAGCAGTTCCGCTGGTTCGCTGTGGCGGAACTGGGCTACGAAACCTTCGCCTTTCCCTCGGGCGCATAGAATGGGGTCGTGGTGTCTCCCCCGGCCTTCCCCCTGGAAAGCCCGGAGGCGGTCTGGCGCCTCTTGGAGGGGGAGCGCTACGTGGCCGAAGAGGGCCTGGCCACGGCCATCTTCCTCGCCTTGCGCCTGGGGCGGCCTCTCCTTTTGGAGGGGGAACCCGGGGTGGGGAAGACCGAGGTGGCCCGGGTCCTGGCCCAGGGCCTGGGGGTGCCCCTTTTCCGCCTCCAGTGCTACGAGGGGCTGGAGCTGGAGCAGGCCCTCTACGAGTGGGACCACGCCCGGCAGCTTCTGGAGGTGCGCCTTTTGGAGGCCCTGGGGGAGCGGGACCGGGAAAGGCTTCACCGGAGCATCTACCGGGAGGAGTTCCTCCTCAAGAGGCCCGTGCTTCAGGCCCTGGAGGTGGGCCGGGCCGTGCTCCTCATCGACGAGGTGGACCGCACCGACGAGGCCTTTGAGGCCTTCCTTTTAGAGGTGCTCTCCGAGTTCCAGGTGAGCGTGCCGGAGCTGGGGACCATCCGGGCCCCCTTCCGCCCGGCGGTGGTCCTCACTTCCAACCGCACCCGGGAGTTGCACGATGCCCTAAGGCGCCGCTGCGTCTACTACTGGATCGACTACCCCTCCCTGGAGAAGGAGCTCAGGATCGTCCACCTCCGCCTGCCCGAGCTCCCCGCCCGGCTGGCCGAGGGCCTGGTCCGTCTGGTGCAGGCGGTCCGGGGCCTGGGGCTTCTGAAGCCCCCGGGTGTGGCCGAGGCCCTGGACCTGGGGTCGGCCCTGGTGGCCGCGGGGGCGGGGGACCTGGATCCCAGGGTCTTGGAGCCTTTCCTCGGGGCTCTCCTCAAAACGCGGGAGGACGTGGAGCGGGTGCGGGAGCGCCTGCCCTCCTTGCTGGCCGCCCTTTAGGCCATGGTTCCCCTGCCTCCCTTGGAAGAGGCCCTGACGAGGGGGCTTTTGGGTTTTGTGGCCGCTTTGCGGCAGGAAGGGGTCCGGCCGGGAAGGGGCCAGGTCCAGGCCTGGCTCGAGGCCCTGCCCCACCTGCCCTGGCGTTGGGAGACCTTTTACCAGGCCGCCCGGGCCCTCCTCGCCGTACGCCGGGAGGAGCAGGCAGCCTTTGACCGGGCCTTCCGCCGCTACTTCGGTCTGGGGGCCGCCTGGCCCCTTTCCGCCCCCCGGGCTGCCGGAGCCTTTGCCGTGGCGGCCCGGGGGGAGGAGGAAGGGGAGGGGGCCCTTCGGGGGGCTTACAGCCCTCTGGAACGCCTCCGGCGCTGGCCCCTGGAGGCCTTGACCCCCCGGGAGTACGAGCTTTTAGGGGATCTTCTGCGGGCCCTAGCCTTTCCCCCGCCCAGGGCCCGGGTGCGCCGCAGGCGGCCTGGGCTTAAGGGGGAAAGACTCCACCTCCCGGCCACCTTGCGCCGGGCTCTCCGCCTGGGGGAGTGGGTGGAGCTTCGCTTCCGCGCTCCCCTGAGGCGGCCCTACCGGTTTTACTTCCTCCTCGATGTCTCGGGCTCCATGGCCCCCTACGCCCGGGGGCTTTTCCTGCTCCTCCAGGCTCTCTGGGCCCGGGGGTTCCCCCTGGAGGCCTACGCCTTTGGCACCCGGCTCACCCGCATCACCCCTCTCCTGGGCCTGGAACCCCGGGGGGCCCTCCCCGAGCTGGGCCGCCTGGCGGAGGACTTCGCGGGGGGCACCCGGCTGGGGGCGGCCTTGCAGGGCCTTGCGGAGCGGGAGGGCAGGCGGCTGGGCCGGCGGTGCCTCCTCTTCGTTCTGAGCGATGGCCTGGACCAGGGGGAACCCAAGGAGGTGGCCAGGGCCCTTAGGGTCCTCCGCCGGCGCGTCCGCCGGATCTTCTGGCTCAACCCCCTGGCGGGCCTTCCCGGGTACGCCCCCGAGGCCCGGGGCATGCGGGCGGCCCTGCCGTTTCTGGACGCCCTCTGGCCCCTGGGCACCCTGGAAGAGATCCGGGCTTTTCTACGTAGGCTCAAAGCCCTAGGTCCAGGAGGGTGAGGGCTGCCCGGGAGAGGAGGGCCAGCCGGTCGGGGTGGGCGAGGAGGAGACCGAACGCCCCTCGGTAGGCCCCGGCCCGGCCATAGGCCAACCAGGCGGGTCCGAGCTGCTCCCGGGGGCGGGCGAGGAGGGCAGGGTAGGGGGTCCTTTCCGGGAGAGGGAGGCCCTCTGGGCGCCAGCCCCAGGCCCGGAGGAGGGCCTTGTAGTCCTCCCAGGTGTCCACGTCCCAGGACCACACCCCCTCACCGAGGTCCACGAGCCCGGCGCCGAGCTCCAGGAGAAGCCCTTTGGCCCCCCGGTCCCCCGCCAGGGTCCCTGCCCGCCGCCGGGCCGCCTCCCCCAGGACCGCAGGGCTTAAGGCTTCCCCTCCCCGGGCCGCCAGGACCCCGGGTTCGCGGAAGGCCTCGAGAAGGGCCCGGAGGTGACCAGCCTCCAGGCCCGCCTGGTCCGCGGGCACCGCCAGCACCGGCCCCGGGGGGAGGGCGCCGAGCCCCCGTTTCAGGCTTTGCGAAAGGCCCAGGGAGGGGTGGGGGTTTGCCACCGCCCGCACCCCCTTGAGTCCCTCCAGTGCCCGGCGATGGAGGAAGGCCTCCCGACCCAGGACCACCACCACTTTCCCAGGCACCGCCTCCCGCAGGAGCCGGGCCGCCCGGCGGAGGAGGGTACCCCCAGGGGCGGGCAGGAGGAGCTTGGGGACTCCGAGGCGCCTGGAGGCCCCGGCAGCGAGGAGGAGGCCGTGGATCACCCCTTGTGGATCTTCCCGGGGCGCTCCCTCAGAGGGCCGCCTCCGTAGCCCCGGGATGCGGCCAGGATCTCGGCCAGCACGGAGAGGGCGATCTCCTCCGGCCCCTCGGCCCCGATGTCCAGGCCCACGGGGTTGTGGATGCGCTGCAGGACCTCGGGGGTGAAGGGGAAACCCTCAGCCTCCAGGGCATCCCGGAGCTTGTGGAAGCGATCCCTGGGCCCCAGGACCCCCACGTAGGGGGCCGCAGAGCGCAGGGCGTAGGCCAGGGTCTTCCGGTCCCGTTCCAGGTGGTGGTTCATGATGACCGCGTAACTCCTCTCCGTGAGGAGGCCTTCGGGGAGGCCTTCGGGGTGGGCGAGGACCAGGCGGCACCCGGGGAAGCTCCCCTCGTGCACGTAGGCCGCCCGGGGGTCCACCACCGTCACCTTGAAGCCGTAGCGGCGTCCCAAAGCGGCCAGGGGGATGGCGTCATGCCCTCCGCCGAAGAGGACCAGTTCCAGGGGAGGGGCGTGGGGGTCTAGGAAGACCTGGGCTTCCTCCAGGTCTAGGCGCTTGGCCCGGGGGTGGGCCTGGAGGAGGAGCCTTTCCGCTTCTGCCCGCACCCTTGCCTCCAGCGCCTGGGGGCGGATCTTCCCCTGCCAGCGTCCCTCCCGGAAGAGGAGCCGCCCTTCCCCTCCGGAAAGGGGGGTGGCGAGGAGGCTGGGTCCGTCCCCTTCCAAGCTCTCCAGGAAGGCCAGGAGGAGGGGGTCGGCCAGGGGCTCCAGGTAGACCTCCACGCTGCCCCCGCACCCCAGGCCCAGGCCCCAGACCGCGTCCTCCTCCAGATCGTAGGCCACCCTCAGGGGCCTCCCCGTGCGCATCACCTCCAGGGCCCGCTGGGCCACGTCGGGCTCCAGGCAGCCCCCGGAGAGGCTGCACACCGTGGTGGCGTCGGGGCGGACGAGCATCTTGGCCCCCTCCCGGCGGTAGGCCGATCCCCGGACCCAGACCACCGTGGCCAGGACCCCTCCAGGGGACTCCCTGAGGGCGCCTAGGAGCTCCTGGCGCTCGATCGCGGTCATGGCGTGTCCTTAGCATAGCACCCTGCTCTCGGGCTTGCGGGAAGTGTGCCTTTGGGCGTTGACAGGGTTTTAAGGGCAGGTCTATATTGAGGTTTACCTTTACCATGCGCCTTCAAGGGGAGAAGCCATTTGGGGTGGCGCGCGAAACCCTTTTTAGGGCCCTGGAGGATCCCCAGGTCCTCGGCCGTACCCTGCCCGGGGTGAAGGAGCTGGTGGCTGAGGGGCAAGGGCGGTACCGGACGGTCTTGGAGCTGGCCTTGGGGCCCTTCAAGGGGCAGTTTCGCGGCCAGGTGGAGGTGCGGGAGCGTTGCCCTCCGGAAACCCTGGCTCTGCGCCTCAGCGTGGAAAGCCCTGTGGGCCGGGCCGAGGGGGAGGGGCGGCTTTTCCTGGAGGAGGCCGAGGGGGCTACCCGAATGCGCTACGAAGGGGAGGCCCGGCTCATGGGGGGACTGGCCGCCTTGGGCGGCCGGCTCCTCCTGGGGGCGGCTCAGGGGCTTTTAGACCAGTTTTTTCGGAACCTGGAAGCGGAACTAGGGAGGCGGTATGGAGCGGGTACCGGTTAGGCTGCGGGTGAACGGGGCGGAGTACCGGCACCAGGTAGAGCCCAGGATGCTCCTCGTCCAGTACCTGCGGGAGGTCCTGGGCCTCACGGGGACCCACGTGGGGTGCGATACCTCCCAGTGCGGGGCCTGCACGGTGCTCTTGGAGGGGAAGGCGGTGCGGAGCTGCACGCTCTTGGCGGTGCAGGCGGACGGCCTCGAGGTCCTCACCATAGAGGGGCTTTCCCAAGACGGCCTCCACCCCATCCAGGAGGGCTTCCGGGAAAAGCACGGCCTCCAGTGCGGCTTCTGCACCCCGGGGATGGTCATGGCCGCCTACGCCCTTCTCCAGGAAAACCCCAGCCCCACGGAGGAGGAGGTGCGGCGCTATTTGGAGGGGAACCTCTGCCGCTGCACGGGCTACCAGGGGATCGTGGAGGCAGTGCTCTGGGCGGCGGGAAGGATGCGCCAGCCCCAGGCGGCGGACTAGGAGGTGAGGGGTATGGCCTTCGTGGGACAGGCGGTCAAGCGGAAGGAGGACCTGCGCTTCCTCACGGGTAAGGGCACCTACGTGGACGACATCGTCCTTCCGGGGACGGTGCATGTGGCCTTCGTGCGTTCCCCCTACGCCCATGCCCGCATCCAGGGCGTCAGGGTGGAGAAGGCCCTACAGGCCCCGGGGGTCCTCAGGGTCCTCACCGGGGAGGACTTCGCCCGGGAGGGGGTGCGGCCCATGCCCGTGGGCTGGCTCCTGCCCACCCTCAGGATCCCTCCGAGGCCGGTGGTGGCCAAGGAGGAGGTCCACCACGTGGGGGAGGTCGTGGCCGTGGTGGTGGCCGAGACCCGGGCCCAGGCCGAGGACGCCGCCCTCCTGGTGGAGGTGGACTACGAGCCCCTGCCCGCCGTGGCCGACGTGGAGCGGGCCTTGGCCCCCGGGGCCCCCCAGCTTCACTCCGAAGCCCCAGGGAACGTAGCCTTCACCTGGGAGATCGGGGACGCCCAGGCGGTGGAGGAAGCCTTCCGCAAGGCCCACAAGGTGGTCCGGCTAAAGCTCAGGCAGCAGCGCCTCATCCCCAACGCCATCGAGCCCCGGGCTTCCCTGGCCCAGTACCACCCGGGGACCGGGGAGTACACCCTCTACACCACCAGCCAGAACCCCCACGTCCACCGCCTCATGCACGCGGCCTTCATCCTGGGCATCCCCGAGCACAAGCTCCGGGTGGTGGCCCCGGACGTGGGCGGGGGCTTCGGCAGCAAGATCTTCCCGTATCCCGAAGAGACGGCGGTTCTCCTGGCGGCGAGGCTTCTGGGCCGGCCCGTGAGGTGGACCGCCCGCCGCTCGGAGAGCTTTGTCTCCGACGCCCAGGGGCGCGACCATGCCACCGAGGCCGAGATGGCCTTGGACGGGGAAGGGCGCATCCTGGCCCTAAGGGTGCGGACCCTGGCCAACATGGGGGCCTACCTTTCCCTCTTCGCTCCCGCTATCCCCACCTACCTCTACGGCACCCTGCTTTCCGGCCAGTACCGTATCCCTGCCATCCATGCCCACGTGACCGGGGTCCTCACCAACACCGTGCCCGTGGACGCCTACCGGGGCGCGGGGCGGCCCGAGGCCTGCTATTTGCTGGAGCGCCTGGTGGACCTGGCGGCCCAGGAGCTCGGCCTGGACCCCGCGGAGATCCGCCGCCAGAACTACATCCCCAAGGACGCCTTCCCCTACCCCACCCCCGTGGCCCTGGTCTACGACTCCGGGGACTATGCGGCCGCTTTGGACAAGGCCCTGGAACTTCTGGGCTACGAGACTTGGCGCAGGGAGCAGGAGGAGCTCAGGAAGCAGGGACGCTACCTGGGCATCGGCCTCGCTTCCTACATCGAGGCCTGCGGCCTCGCCCCCTCCAAGGTGGTGGGGCAGCTCGGGGCCCAGGCGGGGCTTTGGGAGAGCGCCCTCATCCGGGTGGCCCCTACGGGCAAGGTGGAGGTCTACACCGGCAGCCACAGCCACGGCCAGGGGCATGAGACGGCCTTCGCCCAGGTGGTGGCCGATCTCTTCGGGGTGGGTCTGGAGGACGTGGAGATCGTCCACGGGGATACGGGACGGATCCCCTTCGGCATGGGCACCTACGGTTCCCGCAGCGCCCCCGTGGGGGCCGCGGCCATCTACCGAGCAGCGGAGAAGGTCCTGGAGAAGGCCCGGCACATCGCCGCCCACCTCCTGGAGGTGGCCCCGGAGGATCTGGAGTTCCGGGAGGGGCGGTTTGAGGTCAAGGGCGTGCCGGGCAGGGGGAAGACCTTCCAGGAGGTGGCCCTCCAGGCCTACCTGGCCCACAACCTCCCCGAGGGGATGGAGCCGGGCCTCGAGGCCAGCGCCTTCTTCGACCCCGCCAACTTCGTCTTCCCCTTCGGCACCCACGCGGCGGTAGTGGAGGTGGATCCCGATACCGGAGAGGTGAAGCTCCTGCGCTACGTGGCCGTGGACGACTGCGGCAACCAGATCAACCCCCTCCTGGTGAGGGGCCAGGTGGAGGGGGGCGTGGCCCAAGGGATCGGCCAGGCCCTCCTGGAGGAGGCTTTTTACGACGAGGGGGGGCAGCTCCTCACCGGGACCTACATGGAGTACGCCATGCCCCGGGCCCACCACCTCCCCAGGGTGGAGCACGGCCACACCGTGACCCCCACCCCGGTGAACCCCCTGGGGGTGAAGGGGGTGGGGGAGGCGGGGACCATCGTGGCCACGGCGGCGGTGGCCAACGCGGTGATGGATGCCCTGAGACCTTTCGGCATCCGGCACCTGGACATCCCCCTAACGCCGGAGAAGGTCTGGCGGGCCATCCGGGAGAAGACCCCGGCGGCCGCCGACTAGGGAGGCGGTTATGTATCCGGCAAGCTTCCGGTACGTGCGGGCTACGAGCCTGGACGAGGCGTTGAGGATCCTGGCGGAGAACCCCGAGGCCAAGCTCCTGGCGGGAGGGCACTCCCTGCTTCCCGCCATGAAGCTCCGCCTGAGCGCCCCTTCCCTCCTGGTGGACATCGGCCGCCTGGCCGAGCTCCGGGGTATCCGCCCGGCGGACGGGGGGCACTGGGTGGGGGCCCTCACCACCCACCGGGAGGTGGAGCGCTCCTCCTTGCCCCTCCTACCCTTGGTGGCCCGGCACATCGGGGACCCGGCGGTGCGCAACCTGGGCACCCTGGGGGGAAGCCTGGCCCACGCCGACCCCGCCGCGGACTACCCAGCGGGCATCCTGGCCCTGGAGGCGGCGATCGTGGCCCGGGGGCCTTCGGGGGAGCGGCGGATCCCCGCCCGGGACTTCTTCCAGGGGATGTTCCAGACGGCCTTGGACCCCGGGGAGGTCCTGGTAGGCGTCTGGCTTCCCGGCCTCCCCGGGTACCGCTTCGCCTACCAGAAGTTTCCCCATCCCGCCTCGGGCTACGCCGTGGTGGGGGTGGCCGTGGCCCTCAAGGCGGATGGGGAGCGGGTGGAGGACCTGCGCCTCGGGGTCACCGGGGCGGGCTACCGGCCCTTCCGCCTCCTCGAGGTAGAGGACAGGCTAAAGGCTGAGGGGCTTAAGGCCCTGGAGGAGGCCCTCCGGGACTATACCCCCCAGGACCCCTTGGCCGAGGACCGTTTCGCCAGCGCCGAGTACCGCCTCCACCTCCTCAGGGTCCTCACCCGGCGGGCCGTGGACCAGGCTATAGGATCCTGAGGCCGGGAAAGCGGGCCAGAAGGGCCTCCCGGAAGGCGGCCAGGCTCGCTTCCGGCACCAGGGCCACCACCGCCCCGCCAAACCCCGCCCCCGTGAGCTTGGCCCCATAGGCCCCGGCCTCCAGGGCGGCCTCCACCAGGGCGTCCAGCTCGGGGAGGCTCACCCCGTAGTCCTGGGCCAGGGAGTGGTGGCTTTGCGTCATGAGCTCCCCAAGGGCCCGGGCATCCCCCCGCCTAAGGGCCTCCACCCCCCTTAGCACCCGCAGGTTCTCCCCCACCACGTGCCGCGCCCGCCGGTCCAGGGGCGGGGGGAGGCTTTCCACCAGGCAGAGGTCGGCCACGTCCCTAAGGGCGCGCACCCCTAGCCTCCGCGCCGCCTCCTCCGCCTCCTGGCGCCTCTCGTTGTACCCCGCTTCCGCCAGGCGGCGCCCCAGGCCCAGGTCCAGCACCGCCACCCGCACCCCCGGGGGCAGGGGCAGGTTCTCGTGGGCCAGGGTGCGGGTGTCCAGGAAGAGGGCTTTGCCCACCTCCCCCAGGCTTGCCGCCATCTGGTCCATGACCCCGCAGCGCACCCCCACGTAGGCCACCTCGGCCTTCTGGGCCAGGAGGGCCACCTCCAGATCGCCCAGGGGCAGGCGGTAGAGGGCCCGGAGGGCCTTGAGGGCGGCCACCTCCAGGGCCGCGGAGCTGGAGAGCCCGGCCCCTATGGGGACCTCGCTCCGCACGTAGAAGCGGGCCCCCGGCACCCCATGCCCCGCCTCCCGGAGGGCGTGGACTACGCCCAGGAGGTAGTCCAGGAAGTCCCCCTGGGGGGGGCTTCCCAGGGGTCTAGTCCGAAGCTCCTTGAGGGTTTCGCTGTAGGCCTCCACCCGTCCCTCGGCCCGGCCCGCCTCCACGTGGGCGAAGAGGGGAAGAGGGGTGGGGAGGACGTAGCCCTCCTGGTAGTCCGTGTGCTCGCCCAGGAGGTTCACCCGCCCCGGGGCCCGGGCGCTGGCCTCGGGCAGGGCCCCGAAAACCTCTTGAAAGCCCATGACCCCATTCTAGGGCCGTATAATCCGGAAAGCATGGATCTGAAAACCCTGCACAAGAGGCATGTCCTCACCCCCTGGGTGGCCCAGGGAGGCCACGAGGCCCCGGTGGTGGTCCGGGGGGAGGGGGTCTGGCTCTACGACCGGGAAGGGCGCCGCTACCTGGACCTCTCCGCGGGCCTGGTGGCGGTGAACCTGGGCCACGCCCACCCTAAGCTGGTGCGGGCGATTGCGGAGCAGGCCGCAAGGCTCGCCTACGCCGCCCCGGGCCTCTTCCACGACGGGCGGGCCCTCCTGGGGAAGGCCCTCTCCGACCTCGCCCCCTGGCCCGAGGGGGGCCGGGTCTTCTTCACCCCTTCGGGCACGGAGGCCAACGAGGACGCCCTGAAGTTCGTCCGCCACCTCACCGGGCGGCCCAAGGTGCTCGCCGCCTACCGGTCCTTCCACGGGGCCACCCACGCCTCGGCCAGCCTCACCGGGGAAAACCGCCGCTGGCCGGCGGAGCCGGGGGTGCCGGGGGTGGTGCACTTCTTCGCCCCTTACCCGTACCGGAGCCCCTTTTTCACGGAGGATCCCAAAGAGGAGGCGTGGCGGGCCCTGGAGCACCTGGAAAGGGTCCTCCTCCACGAGGATCCCCAGCGGGTCGCGGCCATCTTCCTGGAGCCGGTGGTGGGCTCCAACGGGGTCATCGTCTACCCGGAAGGGTACCTGGAGGGGGTGCGGGCCCTTTGCGACCGGCACGGCATCCTCCTGGTCTTCGACGAGGTGATGACCGGTTTTGGCCGCGTGGGGGCGGCCTTTGCCGCGGAGCGCTTCCGGGTGGTGCCCGACCTCATCACCTTCGCCAAGGGGGTCACCTCCGCCTACGTGCCCCTGGGCGGGGTGCTGGTGCGGGAGGGCCTGGCCCGCTTTTTTGACGAGCACCCCTTGCCCACAGGGCACACCTACTCGGGCCATCCCCTGGCGGTGGCCGCGGGGCTCGCCGCCCTCGAGGCCTACCGGGAGGAGGGGATTTTTGCCCGGGTCCGCTCCCTGGAGGGCTTTTTCCGGGAGGCCCTGGCCTCCCTGGTGGCCCAGCACCCCCTGGTGGGGGAGGTGCGGGGGCTAGGGGCCTTCTACGCCCTGGAGCTGGTCAAGGACCGAAAGAGCAAGGAGCCCCTCTCCCCCTGGCACGCCCCCCCCAGCCCCCCCATGCGGGCCCTCCTCCGGGCCCTCCTGGGGGAGGGGGTCTACCTCATGGCCAAGCACAACGTACTCCTCGTGGCCCCGCCCCTCACCATTCGGGAGGAGGAGTTCTTGGAGGGTGTAGAGCGGCTTTCCCGCGCCCTCTGGCAGGTAGAGGTGGAAGCCCTCTGAGCCCTACCGGCTTGCACCGTGACGGGGCCCCAGAAGGGCCTGTGGGTGCGCCCTCGCTCCGTGTCCCCTTTCCCCACCGCCCGGGGCGGAAGCCGTGCCTGCGCCTTCCCCAGGACCCCCACGCGGCCGGGGTCCGCAAGGGACGGTGCCAGCCCTCCCCGCCGGGGCAACCGCCGGGCGCGGGCACCCGGGGACCCGGCCCTAAGCCCTCAGGCGGAAAGGCCCTTGGCCAGGCTGAAAAACCCCATGCCCGCGAGGGCTAGGGCCCAGATCCGTTCGTGGTTGGGCCAAAGCCGAGGGATCACCTCCGCCCCCAGGCGGAAGACCAAAAAGGCGGCGGCCCCCGTGGCGGCGAAAGCCACCAGGCTGTGGAAGAGGACCGCCTCCAGGCCGAAGAGGGGTAGGGGAGGCCCGGAGAGGCAGAGGGGCAGGAGCATGGCCCCGGCCCCGTGGCCGAAGGCCAGGAGGCCGGACCAGAGGAAAAGCTCCTTCCCTCCCGCCTGGGAACGGACCCGGGGGTGGCGGGCCCTCCGCCAGCGGAGGAGGCCCAGGCCCACCAAGGCCAGCCCTACGGGCCCCAGCACCCACTCCTGGGGCAGGAGGAGGTTCAGGGCCAGGAGGGGGAGAAGGGAGAGGGCCACCCCCGCCAGGTGGCCCAGGCCGATGGGGGGAAGGGCCTGGGCCACCCCCCGCCAGTGCCCCTCCCACCACCCCCGGGCCGCGGCCATGAGCCAGCCCATGGCCGGGTTCAGGCCGTGGAGCAACCCCAAGAGGGCCAGGCCGGTCCAGAGTTCCATCAGGGGAAGCAGTAGGAGTCGCTGGAGGCATCCCCGCCCTGGAGGCGGATCTGGTGGGCCCGGTGGGGCCCGAGGTCCAGGAAGAACCCCTCGTCCCAGGCCAGCCCCCCCTCGGGGTGGGCCAGGGCCTTGGCCATAAAGCCCCGGATGCCCTCGGGGTAGAACTGGGCGTCCCAGGGAAGGTAGAGGGAGTTGGTGAAGTAGACCCGGCGCCCGTCCCGGCTCACCTCCACCATCTGGGGGCCGCCGTTTAAGGGCCCGGGGGCCTGGGGGTGGCCCGCCTTGCGGAGGATGCCCCCGATCTCCAGCCGGCCGGTGAGCCGGGGGCGGAAGGGATCGGAGACCTCGTACTGCCGGAGCTCCCCTGTGCCCCAGCAGGCCACGTAGAGGAAGCGGTCATCCACGCTTAGGGCGATGTCGGTGACCAGGGGGGGTACGGCCCCAAAGGGTCTGAGGATCTCCGGCAGGGCTTCCGCCTCCGCGGGCTCCGCGGGGATCTCGATGACCTTCCGCACCTGCCAAGAGCCGTTTTGCCGGTACCAGAGCCAGATGGAACTGGAGAGGTCCTTTAGGGAGAGGACCACGTTCACGAAGCCGTAGGCCCGGGTAGGGTCGTGGGCGGGGCGGAGCTCCAGGACCATCTGGTTCTCGGGGCCCAGGTCCAGCGTTTGCAGGAGCCGCCTCCCCTGCAGGTCCCAA
Source organism: Thermus thermamylovorans (assembly GCF_004307015.1). Classification (NCBI taxonomy): domain Bacteria; kingdom Thermotogati; phylum Deinococcota; class Deinococci; order Thermales; family Thermaceae; genus Thermus; species Thermus thermamylovorans. Next base: position 10,006 of record NZ_SIJL01000004.1, on the reverse strand, counting down.
AGGTGCAGGCGGCGGCCGTACTGCCCCTGGAGGAGGGCCTCCCCCAGGACGCCCCCCTCCACCATCTCCGGGGTGCCCCACTCGCTGGAAAGGAGGACGTCGTACCCCAGGTGCCACCAGAAGTCGTAGTGCAGGTACTGCCCCCCTCGGTCGATCTCCCAGCGGCCCAGGGGTTCGAAGGTCTCGTGGTCCAGGATCAGGATCCCCCCGGGACCTTGGCCCTCGGGGCCCCCCAGGGCGGAGATGTAGATCCCCTCGGGGCCGCAGTGGACGGTATGGGGGCGGCTGTACCCGGTGCGCTCGTGGAGCTCCTCCGGGGGGATGACCTTGACCACCTGGGGGCGGGTGGGGTCGGGCCGGGTGTCCAGGATGGCGATGTGGGAGGTCTTGATGTCGGGGACCACCAGGTAGCGCCTTTCCAGATGGGGGTGGGGGGCCCCGGGACAGAGCATGGAGCTGCAGGCGTTCCAGCCGAAGTGGTGGAGCTCCCCTCCTGCATAGGGCATTGGGGCCTGTCCCACCACCTGGCCGTAGGTGGAGGAGGCGGGGTTCACATCCACCACCTGGATGGCGTCGGGCTGGCTGCGGTCGGCGTTCAGGAAGACCACGTAGGCCAGCTCTTCCGGCGGGGCCTTGGCCGCCGCCCGGGGGGTGGGGTAGAAGGTGGGGTCGGGTCGCCAAAGGGCCATGGCTTCACCTCCTTGGGTACGGGCCCAGTATACCCCTTGTACTATAGGCAGAAGGGGTATCTTTCCACAAACCCCCCGGGCTCTCAGGCCCGCCGGGGTAGAATGCCCTCTGTGTCCTGCCTGGACGATCTTCCTGTCTTCCTGCAGGCCCTCGAGGGCCGCCCCTATCCCGCCTACAAGGACCTGAAGGGGGTCTGGCGCGGGGAGGACCTGGACCTGCGCTTCGTCTACGTGCAGGGGGATCCCTTCGCCACCCCCAGCGTCTTGGAGGTGCGCTATCCGCCCCGGCTCCTGGAGCCTTTGTGGGTCCACACCCGGCCTGAGGGGAAGGTGGCGGTGGAGGACTTCCTCCTCAGGGCCCTCAGGGCCCGCCTCCGCGGCCTAGGCGCCGGGGGCAGCGGCCGCTCGGGGGAGGTGCGGGTGGAGGTGGAAAGCCCCAAGGTGCTGAAGCGCGCGGGGGCTCACCTCGCCCCGGAGGGGCTTTTTCTGCGCTTCCGCGTGGGCCTGCCCGCGGCGGGGCGGCGCATCCTGGGCAAGGAGGCGGAAAGGCTTTTCCGCGCCTTGGTGGGCCATCTCCGCGGGCTTCTTCCGGAGCTGGACCGGGCCGCGCTTCTTCGCCACGTGCGCCAGGCGGAGGACTTCGCCTTCCTCCAGGAGCGCCTCCCTGAGCGGGGCCTCGTGGCCTTCGTGGGGGAAGGGGCCATCCTTCCCCGGGAAAGCGGGGTGAGCCAGAGGCCCCTCCGGGGGGCGGTTCCCTTCCAAAGCCCCCCCGCCTTGCGGGTGGCCTTCCGGGTGCCCCACGCGGGCGAGGTGGTGGGCATGGGGATCCCCCAGGGCCTTACCCTCATCACCGGCGGGGGCTTCCACGGGAAGACGACCCTCCTCGAGGCCCTGGTCCACGGGGTCTTCCCCCACGTGCCTGGGGACGGGCGGGAGTGGGTGGTGACCGAGGCCACCGCCCAGCGGGTGCAGTCCGAGGACGGGCGGAGCGTCAGGGGCGTGGACCTCAGGCCTTTCGTCCACGACCTCCCCCGGGGGCAGGACACCTCCTTTTTTTCCACCGAGGACGCCTCCGGCTCCACCAGCCTGGCGGCCGGGATCCTGGAGGCCCTGGAGCTCGGGGCGCGCCTCCTCCTCCTGGACGAGGACACCTCCGCCACCAACCTCCTGGTGCGGGACGCCCGCATGCAGGCCCTGGTGCGCCGGGAAACCCTCACCCCCCTCATAGACCGGGTGGGGGACCTCAGGGCCTTGGGGGTGAGCCTGGTCCTGGTGGTGGGGGGCGTGGGGGACTACCTGGAGCTGGCGGACACGGTGATCCTCATGGAGGAGTACCGCCCCCAGGAGGTCACGGCGGAGGCCCGACGGGTGGCGGCGGCCCGCCCCACGGGCCGCACCTACGGGGAACCCCGCTACCCCTTGCGCCCCGTGGACCGGGCCCCCTTGCCGCAAAGCTTTGACCCCAGCCGGGGTAGAAAAGCCCGGGTCAAGGGGCGGGGCCTGCGGGAACTCCTCTATGGGGAGGAGGTGGTGGACCTCTCCGCCCTGGACCTCTTCGAGGGAGGCCAGGTGCGGGCCCTGGGGGGCCTTTTCCGCAGGCTCCAGGGCTTGGCGGATGGTCGGAAGCCCCTCCGCCTCCTGGCGGAAGAGGTCCTGAGGGGGGAAGACCTCTTCGCCCTGGAGGAGGCGCCGGAGCTCGCCGGGTTGCGCCCCTTGGACCTGGGGGCGGCGGCGAACCGCTTGCGGGCTCTGGAGGTGCGGCAGGTGGAGGGCTAAACGGTTCCCCTTTTCCCCACGGGGTTATCCTGGGGGCCAAGGAGGTGCGGGGTGTGGCGGTCTTTGCGGCTTGACCTTTCGGCGCACAAGGCCTACTGGCAAGCGGTGGCCCCGGAGGAGGTGGCCTATGGCGGGCGCTACCGCACGGGGCAGCTCCTCCTGGAACGGGAGGCCTGGCGCTTTGACCCCCTTTCCCCGGAGAACCCCCTGGCCTTCGCCATCGGTCCTCTGGCGGGCACGGGCTTTTCCAACGCCAACCGCACCAGCGTGGGCGCCCGTAGCCCCCTCACCCTGGGCATCAAGGAGGCCAACGGGGGCGGCACCTTCGGCTACGCCCTGGGGCAGATGAGGCTTTCCCACCTGCTCCTCGAGGGGGCAAGCCCCGGCTGGGTGGTCCTCCGCATCACCCGGGAGGGCCAGGTCTTCTTTGACCCGGCGGAGGACCTCCTCGGCTTAGGGAACTTTGAGGCCGCGCGGAAGCTTTTCGCCGCCTACGGGCGGAGGATCGCCTTCGCCCTCCTGGGCCCTGTGGGGGAGTACGGGGGCCTCCTTTCGGGCATCGCCTTCTCCGACACGGATGGCCGCCCCTCCCGTCTGGCCGCCCGGGGGGGCGTGGGGGCGGTGATGGGGGCTAAGCGGGTCAAGGCCATCGTGGTGGAGGTGCCGGGGAAGGCGGAGGTCTGGGACAAGCCCAAGGTCACCGGGGCCGTCCGCCGCTATGCGGAGCTTTTGCGCCAGGACCCCTTGGTGATGCAGTTCTACAACGCCATCGGCACCATGGGCATGGCGGACTTCCAAAACGCCTTCGGCGGCCTTCCCGTGCGCAACTTCCGCGAGGGAAGGCTGGCCCCGCCCGAGGACTTCCGCATGGGCGGGCAGCACATCGCCCCCCTCAACCGGGCCCGGGGGGGCAAGCACACCCACGCCTGCATGCCGGGGTGCGTGATCGGGTGTTCCAACGTGATCGTGGACGAAAGGGGAGAGGAGGTGGTCTCCCCCCTGGAGTACGAGACCATCGGCCTCTTGGGCACCAACTGTGGCCTCACCGACCCGGACCAGCTCGCCCGCCTCAACCGCCTGGCCAACGACCTGGGGGTGGACACCATCGAAACCGGGGCCACCCTGGCCCTTTTCATGGAAAAGGGGGAGGCGGACTGGGGGGACTATGCCTTTATGGAGGCCAGGCTCAAAGCCCTCTACACCCCAAGCGAGGAGGCCCGCTTCCTGGCCCAGGGCGCGGCCCGGGTGGGGGAGGCTCTAGGCCTCAAGCGGGTTCCCGTGATCAAGCGCCAGGCCATCTCCGCCTACGACCCCCGGGTGGTGGAGGCCACGGGGATCACCATGATGGTCACCGCCCAGGGGGCGGACCACACCGCGGGAAACGCCCCGCGCCTGGAAACCCGGGCCATGCCCGTGGAGGAGATCCTCGAGGCCAGCTACCAGGCCCAGGTGAACGCCGCCGCCAACGACGCTCTGGGCCTTTGCGTCTTCGGGGGGAGCGTCACCAACAAGCAGGTGGCGTTCATCGCGGAAAGCGTGAACGCCGCCCTGGGCACAAACCTGTCCCCTTCCTTCTGGCACGGGCTCGGGGAAGGGGTTTTGCGCCTGGAGCACCGCTTCAACCACCTGGCGGGCTTCAGCCACGAGGACGACCGCCTTCCCCGCTTCTTCTACGAGGAGCCCGTGCCCCCCAAGGGCCACACCGCCCGCTTCCGCCCCGAGGACCTTTCTCTCCTCTACGACAGGCTCCACCAGGGGTCGTAAAGCTCAGGCCTTTGGGCGGAGGGGGGCAGGGTTTCCCCTTCCAGGAAGGCCCGGGCGTAGAGCCGGGCCAGCTCGGGAAAGGGTTCTTGCCCCACGCGCTCCAGGGCGTAAATGGCGGCGGCGTCCGCCAGCCTGCGCAGGGCCTCCTTGGCGTACCAGGGGCCTTCCTGCGCCAGGCGCCTTAGGGCCCCTTCCGCGTGGGCCAGGGCCTGGGGGCTTGCCTTGATAAGTTCCAGGAAAGGCTCGTGGGCCCGCTTTTTGAGGATGGCCTCCAGCATGTCCAGGGCCTGGATGTTGGCCGGGCCCTCCCAGATGGGGGTGATGAGGGCCTCCCGGTGCCAGCGGGCCACCCCGTACTCCTCCAAAAAGCCCAGGCCCCCGAAGAGCTCCATGGCCAGCTGGGTGATGGCGGCGGCGTGCTCCGCGGTGCGCCCCTTGGCCAGGTGGGAAAGGAGCCTCGCCAGGTGGTAAGCCTCGCTGTAGGGCGGCCGCTCCTCCCAGGCCCGGTCGAAGGCCGCCACCGCCCAAAAGGCCAAGGCGGTGCCTCCTGCCTGACGCAGGCGCATCCAGAGGAGGTCCTGCTGGATGAGGTCGTGCTGGAGGAGGGGCTTTCCGAAGGCCGTCCGCCTCCTTACCCGGAAGAGGGCCTCGAGGTGGGCCTTCTTGGCAATGCCCATGGCAGCGGCCGCGTTGGCCAGCCGGCTCACCGTGAGGTTTTCCAGGGTGTAGTAGATCCCCTCCTCCGCCTGGCCGATGAGGTGGGCGAGGCTCCCTTCCAGCTCCACCTCCCCCGAGGGCACCGCCCGGGTGGCCAGCTTCTCCTTGAAGCGGCGCACGGTGAAGTTGAGCCGCCCCTCTACCTCCCGGGGCAGGAGGAAGAGGGCCAGGCCCTTGGGGCCAGGGGGGGCCCCTTCCGGCCGGGCGGTGACGATGGCGTAGTCCGCCAGGCCCGCCCCCGAGGCGAAGTACTTGTCCCCCCCATGGAGCCGCCAGGCCGTGCCCTCCCCCCGGGCCAGGGTGCGGTTCGCCCCCAGGTCGCTTCCTCCCTGGATCTCCGTCATCCAGGTGGCCCCGAAGGCCTTTCCGTAGAGGAGTTCCCGCTTGACCCCTTCGTGCTCGGGGGCGTACTTGTGGAGGGCGTAGGCCACCTGATGGGTGATGGTGAGGATGCAGTAAAGCCCCCCGTCCGCCAGCAGGTAGCCGAAGGCGTAGTGGAGGGGCCAGCCCCGGCCCTCGTAGGCGGGGCGGACCATGGGACGGAGCTTCTCCAAAAGGCTGGCTTGGGCGGGGGAGAGGAGGGCCCGGTCGATGCGGTTCCCGTCCAGGTCGTGCATCTGCAGGCGGGGTGGGGCGTCTTGGTCCACGTGGTGGGCCACCTCCAGCACCTCTTCCCCCACGAGGCGGCCGAAGCTGGAGAGCGCCTCCTCAGGGAGCCCAGGGGAGAAGGTGTCCAGTACCGCTTTTAGGTCCGGATCTAGGGCGTAGTGGTCCTCGCCTTGGCTGTAAAAGCGGGTCTTCATGGGGGCCTCCACCTGGAGGCTACCCCTTTCCCGGGGCGCGGGTCAAGGCAGGGGTAGAGTGGGGGGGTGGAAGGGTTCTACCTGGTCTTCGGGGAGGGCCTCTCCGAGGAGGCCAACCGCCGGGCCCAGGCCCTGGCCCGCGCCCTCCTCAAAGCCCCTCCCCGGGGGCTTTGGGAGGCCGTACCCGCCTACGGCACCCTCTACCTGGAGCTTGACCCCCGCCTCCTTGCCCGGGGCCGCTTGCTGCGGCTTCTGCCGGTGCCGGAGGAGGGTGGGGAAGAGGGCAGGGTGGTGGAGGTGCCCCTCCGGTATGACGGGGAGGACCTGCTGGAGGTGGCCGCCCGCACCGGCCTCCCCCCGGAGGAGGTGCGGCGCCGTCACCAGACCCCCCTCTACCGGGTCTACGCCCTGGGCTTCACCCCAGGGTTCCCCTTCCTGGCCCCGGTGGACGAGGCCCTGCGCCTGCCCCGCCGGGCCCACCCCAGGCCCCGGGTGCCCGCCCACGCCGTGGCCATGGCCGGGCCGCAGACGGGGATCTACCCCCTGCCGTCCCCCGGAGGCTGGCACCTCCTGGGCACCGCCCTGGTGGCGGTTTACGACCCCCACCGGGAAGAGCCTTTTCTCCTCCGCCCCGGGGACCGGGTGCGCTTCCGCGAGGCGGCGGGCCCCACCCCCAAGGAGCCGGAGCCCTGGGAGCTTCTTCCCGAGGCCCCCAGGCTTCCCGCCTTCCGGGTGGAGGAGCCGGGCCTTTTGGATCTGGTGGTGGACCGGGGGCGCTTCCTCGCGGGGCACCTGGGCCTGGCCCGCTCCGGGCCCCTGGACCCGCGCTCGGCAAGCCTGGCCAACCGCCTGCTGGGAAACCCCCCGGGTGCGCCCCTCCTGGAGGTGGCCTACCGCGGGCCTGTGCTCACCGCCCTCGGGGACCTGGTGGCGGCGGGGGCGGGGTACGGGTTCGCCCTCCTCCTGGAAGGGGAGGAGGTGGCTTTGGGGCGGAGCTTTCTCTGGCGCAAGGGGCGCTCCTTGCGGTTCGTGCCCCGGGGCCAAGGGGTGAGGGCCTACCTGGCGGTGGCGGGGGCCCTCGAGGCCCGTCCCTTCCTGGGCTCGGCCTCCCCCGACCTCCGGGGCCGCATCGGCCGCCCCTTACGGGCTGGGGATGTGCTGGGGCTTGGGGAGGAACGGCCCGTCCGTCCGGGGATGGCCTTCGCGCAGGTTCCCCTGCCGTACCCCTTCCGCCTTCGCCTTCTTCCTGGGCCGCAGTTCACGGAGGAGGCCTGGAGGGCCTTCCTCGCCGCGCCCTTCCGGGTGGCCCGCGCGGACCGCATGGGGGTGGAGCTCGCGGGCCCCGAGGTGCCGGGGGGGGAGGGGCTTTCCGAGGCCACTCCTCTGGGCGGGGTACAGGTGCCTCCTTCGGGCCGGCCGCTGGTCCTCCTGGTAGACAAGGGGAGCCTGGGAGGCTACGCCAAGCCGGTGCGGGTGGACCCGCGGGACCTGTGGCTTTTGGGCCAGGTCTGGCCTGGTGCAGAGCTTTTTTTCACTAGCGAACGAAATCGTGAAATAAACCACATGGGAACACGGATCCCCTGGGCGTAGAGAGAAGACCACCTTCCCCAAAGGGCTAAAGCCGCTCCACCACCAGGGCAATCCCCTGGCCCACCCCGATGCACATGGTGGCCAGCCCGAACGGGACGTCCCGCCGCCCCATCTCGTGGACCAGGGTGGTGAGGATCCGGGCCCCCGAGGCTCCCAGGGGGTGGCCCAGGGCGATGGCCCCCCCGTTCGGGTTCAGGCGGGGGTCTTCCATATCCAGCCCCCACTCCCTCAGGACCGCCAGGCTCTGGGCGGCGAAAGCCTCGTTGAGCTCGATGAGGCCGATGTCGTCCAGGGAAAGCCCCGCCCGCTCCAGGGCCTTCTTGGTGGCGGGAACCGGCCCGATGCCCATGATCCGGGGAGGCACCCCGGCTACGGCCAGGGCCCGGATGCGGGCCAGGGGCTTGAGGCCGTGGGCCTTGGCGTAGCCGTCGGAAACCAGGAGGACCGCCGCTGCCCCGTCGTTCAGGGGGCTGGAGTTCCCCGCGGTCACCGTGCCCCCTTCCCGGAAGACGGGCCGGAGCTGGGCCAGGCGTTCCAGGGAGGTGTCCCGCCTGGGGCCCTCGTCCACCGCCACCAGGGTTTCCTCCTTGCCCCGCCGCACAGGCACCGGGACCACCTCTTCCCGAAAGCGGCCCTCGTCCCAGGCCCGGAGGGCCTTCTGGTGGGAGAGGAGGGCGAAGCGGTCCTGTTCCTCCCGGGGGATCCCGTACATCTCCGCCAGGTTCTCCGCGGTTTCCCCCATGCTCTCCGTGCCGTAGAGGGCCTGCATCCTGGGGTTCACCAGCCGCCAGCCCAGGGTGGTGTCGTACATCACCTGGTTGCCGGTGGGGAAGGGCCTTTCCCCCTTGGGCACCACGAAGGGGGCCCGGGACATGGACTCCACCCCGGCCCCGATGTAGACCTGTCCCTCCCCGGCCCAGAGGGCCCGGGCGGCCTGGGCCACGGCCTCGAGGCCCGAGCCGCAAAGGCGGTTCACGGTGCAGCCCGCCACCTCCACGGGGAAGCCTGCGAGGAGAAGGGCCATGCGGGCCACGTTGCGGTTGTCCTCCCCGGCTTGGTTGGCGCAACCCGCGTAGACGTCCTCCACCGCCTCCTTGGGTACCCCACTCCGTTCCATGAGGGCAGCCAGGGCGTGGGCCAGAAGGTCGTCGGGGCGCACGCCGGCCAGGGCCCCTCCGTGCTTGCCGATGGGGGTTCTCAGGGCTTCCACAATCCAGGCTTCGGGCATGAGGCCTCCCGACCGAACGGTCGGTAACAGTTTAGCGCCCCCGAAGGGGGCGGGTCAAGGGCGCAACGGGGGTGGGCCAGGGGCCTTCGGGGGCTACCTCCTGGGAGGCCAGGTAGGGGCCCGGACCACCTCCTCCCGAACCGTGGCGCCGTAGGTGCCCATGTGTTCTGAGGCGGGAGGGGGGGTGCCCGTGCGGGTGAACCCGCCTATGCCCAAGCCTTCCGCCAGAGCCGCTCCATGAGGGCGGGCAAGGGGATGGCCTCCACCCCCCTCCCCAGGGGAAAGGCCTCCTCCCCGGGGTAGACCACAAAGGCGGCCTCGGGGGAGAGGTCCTTCAGGGCCTCGTGGAAGCCCCGGGAGGGCTTCGGGGTTAGGCTCCGCTTCACCTCCACCGCCCAGAGAGCTCCCGAGGGCCAGCGCAGGAGGAGGTCCACCTCCGCCCCGGCGTGGGTGCGGTAGAAGAAACCCTCCACCCCTTCAGGGGCCACCCGCAGCAGGTTCTCCACGGCAAAGCCCTCCCAGCTCGCCCCCACCACGGGGTGGCCCAGGAGGGCCTCGAGGTCCCCCGGGCCCAGGAGGGCGTGGACCAGGCCGCTATCCCGCAGGTAGAGCTTGGGGCTTTTCACCAGGCGCTTGCCCACGTTGGCCTCGTAGGGGGGCAAGCGCCGCAGGAGGTAGAGGTCCACCAGAAAGTCCAGGTGGCGGGCCACGGTCCGCCCATCCAGGCCCAGGTTCCCGGCTAGACGGCTGAGGTTCAGGGTCTCCCCCTGGAGGTGGGCCAGCATGGTGAGGAGGCGGCGCACCGCTTCGGCGGGCAACCTCCCCCCGAGGAGGGGGATCTCCCGCTCCACGTAGGCCCGCAGGAAATCCCGCCGCCAGCGGAGGCTCGCTTCCTCCCCTTCCGCCAGAAAGCTTTCGGGGAAGCCGCCCCGGAGCCAAAGGCGCTCCAGGGCCTCGGGGCCCACCTCCAGGGGATCGAAGGGGGCGAGCTCCAGGTGGCTGGCCCGGCCCGCCCCGCCAGGCTCTCCCCCGCCTGCGGGGAGACCTCCGGGGAGACGGAGCCCAGGAGGAGGTAAAGCCCCGCCCGCCTGCCCTCCCGCCGGGCCCGGTCCACTAGGCTGCGGAGGAGGGGAAAGAGCTGGGGCATGCGGTGCACCTCGTCCAGGATCACCAGGCGGTCCAGGTGGCCCTCCAGGTAGGGCTCGGCCTCCCCTAGCTTGCCCCGGTCCCGCTCGGACTCCAGGTCCAGGTAGAGGGCGCCCATGCGCCCACCCACCTCCAGGGCCAGGGTGGTCTTGCCCGCCTGCCGCGGCCCCGTGAGGACCACCACGGGTGCCTGCCCCAGGCGGGCTTCCAGGAGGGATAGGAGGCGGCGGGCTATCACACTAGAAAAGCTAACATGGAGATGTCAAAATATTGTAATTGGCCACCACATTTGA